>DATNKF010000629.1:0-6141 GCA_035603555.1 Allostellaceae bacterium | reverse complement strand
CAGCGCTGCCGCAAAGACCAGCATCGGATAGCTCGCAGCGCCCGCCAGCAGCAGAAGGCCGACAAGCGTAGCGCCCATGCCGATGGCGAGCGAATAGGGTTGCGGCCGATGGTCGGCGAACATCCCGACGGCCGGCTGCAGCACCGACGAGATCAGCTGCGAGGTCAGGGTTATCATTCCGATCTGAGCGAAGCTCAGCCCGTAGGCGCCCTTCAGCATCGGGTAGAGCGCCGGCAGCAGCGACTGCATCATGTCGTTGAGGAAATGCGAAAAGCTCAGCGCCAGGATGATCGAGAAGGCGGTGGTCTCCGCTATCCGGCGCCGATCGCCGCTTTCCGCGGACAGGCTGATTGTCATGTACTCGCTCCTGCGCAGCCGGCGCGGGCCTCCGGGTAAGCATAACCCGAACGCGGCGCGCGTCGGCCCGATGTTGGCTGCGTTTGCGCCATGGCTGCCATTCGCGTGGGCATACACTTGCGAGCCCGCCGTTGCGGGCATAACCTCCACGTTATCCGAGAGAGGGCACAGGTGTTGCCATGATCAAGTTGAAGGGCATCGGCCACGTCAATCTGCGGGTCGCCGACCAAGAGGCCTCGAAACGGTTCTACCGTGACGTGCTTGGCTTCATTATCGCCGAGGAAGACCCGGAGCACGGCGGCGTGTTCATGACATTGGGCGACAACTTCCACACGCTCGATATCGGCCAGCATCCCGCACCCGAGACGGCGCAGCGCCCGCAGCGCGGACAGATCGGGCTCGGCCACATCGCCTTCCAGGTCGGCAGCTATACGGCCCTGCGCGACGCCTACACCCATCTCGTCGGCAATGGCGTCGAGATCCTGCGCGCCACCAACCATATTAATCAACGCAGCTTCTACTTCGCCGATCCCGACGGCAACACGCTCGAAATTTACTACGAGCTGCCGGATGCGCTGGAGCTTTTCCCGGCAGGCAGGGACGATCACGATGAGGCGCTAACGGTCAGCGGCCCCGGCGAACCGCTGCCCGGCTGGTTGATGGAAGACTGGCCGCCGCCCGAGATGAAGGCGAGGATCGAGGGCCTTCGCGGTCGGAAGGAACGCGCTCCCGCGTGAATTTGGCTTTGCGTCCAGCCCCGGGCATGAGCCCGTTCGCCGACGGAGAGCCACAGGACGGCGATTCGCCGGGCCGCTCAAGTTGGTTAATCGCAATTCGCTATTTCGGCTCTGCGGCTCGGTGATGGGCGCTCCGCAGGTGACAGCAACCACCCCGTCAGATGGGGAGAAAGATGAAAATCCAGGGTTGGGTTATTCCCGGTGCCGTCGGCCTCGGCATCTCGTTGGCAGCTGGTTCGGCCGTCGCGGCGCCAGCCGTCTGTTCCGGATTGCCAACTCAGGCGAGCCTCCAGGCAGCTCTTGATACCGCGGTTGCTCAGAAGAATGGGGGTCTCGGCTTCAACATGTGGGCGACAATCGTGGCCAACGACGGCACCATCTGCGCCGTCGCGAGAGATTCAGGCACGTCCTTGACTAGTCAATGGCTGGGCAGCCGCGTCATCTCTGCGCAAAAGGCCAATACCGCAACCGACTTCAATATAGGCAAGGACGGAAGAAAGGGCGCTTTCGCTCTATCGACAGCCAATCTGTACTCGGCAGTGCAGCCGGGCGGCAGTCTTTACGGGCTGCAGCACAGTAACCCGGTCGATCCAACGGTCGCCTACGAGGGAGACTCGAGCCTGTTTGGCACTGCTAATGATCCGCTGGTGGGCACCCGCGTCGGGGGCGTAAATGTGTTTGGCGGCGGGTTGGGGCTCTACCAATCGGGCGGCGATAAAGTCGGCGGCGTCGGCGTCAGCGGCGACACCTCCTGCACCGATCACATGATCGCTTGGCGTGTCCGCAACACGCTCCAGCTTGATCATTTGGGCTCCGTCGGCGGGGTGGCGGCGCTATTTGCCGGAGATACCGCGCACCCGGACAACATCATCCTCGATATCGAGCAAACCGGCAATGGGGGCATGCTGAACCCCGAGGGAACGCTCAGCCGCAGCCCGAGCGGCTTCGGCCACCCGACCTGCCTCAACAACCCCGATCCCGCCACTCTGCCGGCGGTGCGCAATCCCTGAAGCGGTGGAACCGCGGCGGGAAGCGGCACAGCCGCTTCCCTTCGGTTTCAGCCGAGGACGATGTCGAAGATGCCCGCGAGCGAGTTGGGCTCCACCTCGGGGGCCGGCCGTAGGGGGACGATGAGCCGGGCGCGGGCGGCCGGATCGCGCACGCTCGTCAGCAAGCCATCGCGCTCGTTTTGCGGCTCGCCGGCAACGTACATCTGCGTGATGAGACGGGGGAAACCCGGGCCGGAGACCGCGAAGTGGATGTGCGGAGTGCGGCCGGGATAAGGCACCGGCCGGATCGTCAGGAAGCGATAGCCTCCGGTCCGGTCGGTCGTCGTTTGCCCATATCCCTGGAAGTTCTCGTCGAGCGGCGGATCGGCGCGGTCGTCTCGGACATAATGATAGCGGCCGTTGGCGTCGCATTGCCAGATCTCGACCCGGGCTCCGGCAACGGGCCGCCCGTCCGGGTCGAGAACGCGCCCGCTGACGTTGGTGACGATGCCCGTCGCGGTCCCATTCCGTCCGGCAACGTGGATCAGGTCGTTGTCTGAATCGTCTGGCAGTGCGAGCGGGTAGAAGGGCCCGGCGGTTTGCACCGGTGTCGGCGGCAGTGCAGCTGCAACCGACAACCGCAATAATGAGAAGCCGGCAGCCGAGGCAACAAAACCTCCCAACATCCGCCGTCGTGGGATCATCGATAAGCCTCCTGCGCGCTGTTGGCGGCCCAGGATGTGATAGGCTTTGCGCTCAAACCGCATCCCAAGCAATTCAGCTCACTGGGTCAGCAACGCGGTCAGCTCGTCCGGCGTGCTCAGCATCGGATAGTGGCCGGTGTCGAGCTCGAACCACTTGGCCTTCAACCGGTCGGCAGCGCGGCGCTGATGCGCTTCGCCCGGATTGACCGCGCGGCGGCACCAGATCACCGTCGCATCCCAGGGCTGCGTCCAGAAGCTCGTCAGCTGCACCGGGTGCTCGTAGATCCCGATCGGGTGCAGGGTATAGCGCTCGAGCGCCCAGGCCCGCGTCGCCGGGTCGAGATCGGCGAACAGACGGGTTTCCGCATCTTGGCGCGAAGGCCCGGCGGTGAGCCCGCTCGGAACCGCCGTCGAGCGCCGGACGATGTCGCGGATCCGCTCCCCGTCGAAGAGCGCCAGCGCATCAACGAGGATCACTCGGCCAATCCGGTCGCGCGCCCCTTCCGCGGCGCGGCACAGCACCATGCCGCCTGAGCTCGTGCCCACCATCACGACATCGCGCAAATCCTCGTAGAACAGCAGCTCGGCGATTTCGGCGGCGTGTGTCTCGGTGGTAATGCCGGCGCGGACCTGGTGCTTGCGCTCGGCGCAGCCGTCCAAGCTCGGGGCGTAGACCGTGTGGCCGGCGGCACGCAGCCGGGTCGCCATGCGCTGCCATATCCAGCCGCCTTGATAGGACCCGTGGATCAGAACGAATGTCGTCATCAGATTAATTTCCTCCGGTTACGTCGATCGTGACGCCGGTCACGAAATCAGCCTCGCTCGACGCCAAAAAGCAGATGACCTTGGCCTGATCCGCCGCCTCGGCGACGCGCCGCAGCGGTGTGCGCGCGATCTCCGCCGCCTGCGCCTCTTGCGTCCGCTTCTCCCAGTGCGGGCGGATGCGCTCGGTCAAAGTGAGGCTCGGTGCAATCGCGTTGATCGTGACGCCGAAGGGCCCGAGCTCATAGGCGAGCTTGCGGGTGAAGGCGATGATCCCGCCTTTGGCGGCGGCATAGGCGCTGCTGCTCGTCGGGCTCAAGCCGCGGCCGGCGATCGAGGCTAGGTTGACGATCTTGCCGCGCCGTTGGTGCTTCATGATCGGCACCACTGCGTGGGTGAAGAGAAAGGTCCCGTCGAGGTTGAAGGCGATCAGCCGCTGCCACTCGGCAAAGGTCAGCTCGTCGACCCCGGCCCCGGAATTGGCGATGATCGTACTGCCGCCGACGGCGTTGACGAGGATGTCGATCGCGCCGAACTCGTCGTTCACCGAGGCGACGGTCGCCTCGACCTGTCCGGCATCGAGGGCGTCGCAGAGCCGGCCGTGCGCGTTGCCGCCGGCGCCGCGCAATGCCGCCACGGCCTCGTCGAGGCGGTCCCGGTGATTGTCGACACCGACGACAACCGCCCCTTCGCGCGCCATGATTTCGGCGGTAGCACGGCCGATCCCGTTGGCGAACGCGGTGATCAGCGCAACCCTGTCGGTGAACCGCATCGTTCCCCCTTTCGTGTCCGCACTGGCAAATGCATTCTCATCGGAGACGAGCACGGGAGAACGAAGGATGCAACTCGGGATTCATCTGCCGCATGCGGGATCGCAGGCCACACCGGCGTTGATCAAGCGCCATGCGCAGCGCGCCGAGGCGCTCGGGCTCAGCGACGTCTGGGTCAGCGAGCACATCATCGTGCCGCGGGCGCAGTTTCCGCGCTCGCCGCTGTTCTATGATCCGATACTGACCTTGACCTGGGTTGCCTCGGTCACCGAGCGGGTGCGGCTCGGCACCAGCGTCATCGTGCTGCCGATGCGCCATCCGCTGCCGCTCGCCAAGGAATTGTCGACCCTGCACAATTTGTCGGGTGGGCGTCTGATCCTCGGGGTCGGGGTCGGCTGGCTCGAGCCCGAATTCGCGGCACTCGGCGTGCCGTTCAACGAGCGCGGCCGGCGCATGGACGAAGGGATCGCGATGATGCGCGCGGTATGGTCGCAGGACCCGGTCAGCTTCGACGCAAAATACATTCCGGCCGCGATCAAGGACATGACGATGCTGCCGCAGCCGGTAAGCCACATCCCGATGTGGCACGGCAGCCGCTCCGAAGCGGCACACCGCCGCACCGTGCGCATCGGCGACGGCTGGCACGGCAGCCAGGTGACGCCGGAGCAGGCGGGCGAGGTGGTCAAGCGCCTGCGCCGCGACCGGCCCGAGCCGGGCTTCACGATCTCGGTGCGCTCGCACTGGGATGGCAAGGATGTCGGGATGATGCGCGAGCGCGTCACCGCCTACGCGGCGGCCGGTGTGCAGCACGTCATGGTCCACCCGCAGGACCGCGAAGTCGACGACTGGGACACCGTCATCGAAGGCGTCGGCAGGGTGGCGACCGGCTAGCTCACCAGCCGGCAGCGAAGCCCTCGAAGACATGCGGGATGCGCCGGATATCAGCGACCAGCTCGCGCTGGAGCCCGGCCGGGGTGTCGGCCGGGAAATTGATCTCGATCGAATCGGCGAGCCCGCCATACCGGGCCTCGATCGCCTGAGCGATCTCGTCATAGGTGCCGCATGCCGCGAAGATGCGCACGACCTCGTCCGAAACCTCGGCCGCCATCGCGTCCCAGCGGCCCTCGACCGACATTGCGTGCAGTTTCAGCCCGAGCTCGTCGAGCCCGTGCAATGACAGGATCGGCAGATAGCTGCGCGTTGAGCCGTAAAACGCGACGCGCCGGCGCACCCATTCCATACCCTCGGCCACGATTTTCTGATCGGGTCCGGTGACGACGAAGCCGCCGCCGAACACGTCGAAATGCGCGCGGCTGCGCCGGCTGCGGTGCATCCCTTCGGTCATGCGCGGCAGTGCTATCTCTTCGAGATAACGGCGCGAGCACAAGGGATGCAGGCGCACCCCGTCGCAGACCTCGCCGGCAACCCTGAGCATCGCCTCGCCGACCGCGGCGATCGTGACCGGCACCATCGGCAGCCCGATCGGCTCCGGCGAGAAATCGGGGGTCATCAGGGTGAGCTGGTAATGCTCGCCGCGGTAGTCGAGCTTCTCGCCCTTCTCCCAGCACCGCCAGACCGCCCGCAATGCCCGGGCATAGTCGCGCAGCCGCGGTGCCGGCGGGCTCCAGGCAATGCCGAACCGGCGCTCGTTGTGGCCTCTGACCTGGCTGCCGAGCCCGAGTACGAAGCGCCCGTTCGAGTTCGCCTGCAGGTCCCAGGCCTGGCTCGCCATGACCGTCGGGCTGCGCGGGAAAGCAACCGCGATCGACGGCGTCAATTCGATCCGCTCGGTCGAGAGGGCCGCAAAGGCGAGCGGCGTGAA
>DATNKF010000628.1:0-2703 GCA_035603555.1 Allostellaceae bacterium | reverse complement strand
ACTTTGTGAGGGTCGCCGATTTTTCCCATCTGCCGACCCATTGCCGTTTCATCGCCCTGATGCCGCAATGGGACTTCCTGAATTTTATCGCCGGACAGGCGAAGCGCTATCCGGCGTTCCAGCTCAGAATGGAGGCCGACGTCACCGCACTGATCGAAGAGGGCGGACGCGTGGCCGGGGCCCGGGCAGAGACCCCGGAGGGCGGCTTGACGGTCCACGTCGATCTGGTCGTCGGGGCCGACGGACGCCATTCGACGGTGCGCGCGAGCGCCGGGCTCGAGACCATCGATCTCGGGGCGCCGATGGACGTGCTGTGGATGCGACCGTCGCGCCGCTGTTGTGCATCGGCGATGCCGCCCATGCCATGTCCCCGATCGGCGGGGTCGGCATCAATCTCGCAATTCAGGATGCCGTCGCCGCGGCCAACATCCTGGCGCCGCGTCTTCTGCGAGGCGAGATCTCCGATGGCGACCTTCAAGCCGTTCAGCGCCGGCGGGAATTGCCCACCCGGGCGATGCAGGCGGTACAGATTTTCCTGCAGGAACGGGTGATCGGCCGCGTCCTCAAGAGCACCGAAAAACCGTCGCCGCCATTAGCTCTGCGCCTTCTCGCGCGGTGGCCGCTGCTGCAGCGGCTGCCCGGCCGGCTGATCGGCCTAGGATTTCGCCCCGAGCATGTCAGAATGTCGGCAGGGACTTGATTCCCGGCCCCGGGAGGAACAGGATGCACCTCTTCAAGCAGTACGCGGTCGCGGATTATGACGCTGCTGCACGGATGATTCCGGTCATCGATTTTGGGCCATATTTCGGCGGCGAGCCGGGAGCCCTCGACCGCGTCGCCGCGGAGGTAGCCCACGCCTGCGAGAATGTCGGGTTCTTTTATGCGCTGAACCATGGCGTCGGCGACGAGGTGATCGAGCGGGCTTTTGGCGCCTCGCGCCGGTTTCATGCCTTGCCGCTCGAGCAGAAGCTCGCGCTCAAGCTCAATGACAACAATATCGGCTATCTGCCGATCAACGCCTCGGTGCAGGGCGCCTCGACCGTGCACAAGGCGACCCGGCCGAACCAAAACGAAAGCTTCTTTGTCAGCCACGATCGCGGGCCGGATGATCCCGACGTGATCGCCGGCAAGCCGCTGCGCGGGCGCAACCAATGGCCGGCGGGGCTGCCTGGATTGCGGGCCGACATGATGGCGTATTTCGAGGCACTCGAAGCGATGTGCGACCGCATGCTCCCACCCTTTGCGGTGGCGCTCGGCCTCCGGCCCGATTACTTCGCCCCGTTCTTCGCCAACGAAGCGCACGCCAACCTGCGGTTTCTGCACTATCCGCCGCAGGAGATGGTCGAAGACAACACGTTCGGCCAGGCGCCGCACACCGACAACAGCTTTATGACCGCACTTGCACGTACCGATGTTCCGGGGCTCGCCGTGCGCCTGCCGTCCGGCGAGTGGTTCGCTCCACCGATCATCCCGGGGACATTCCTGATCAATCTCGGCAACATTATGCGGCGCTGGTCGAACGACCGCTTTCTGTCGACCCCGCACGGTGTGCTCAACGAATCGGGAACCGACCGCTATTCGATCGCCTATTTCCATAGCCCCAACCCGGATTCGGTGATCGAGTGCGTCCCGACTTGCACTGATGCCGACAATCCGCCGCGCTATCCTCCAGCGCTTTATCGTGACCTCGTCCTCGAATTCTATCGGGCGAATTATTTCCATCAGAAGGGCCACCGTTCCAACGCAGCCGCGCAAGCGGCCGAATAAATCCAACGGGGAGAGAGCCATGTTCGAACTCGACCGGTTCATCGCCGACTGCCATGACGCCGTGACAGCCGATCCGACCCACAGATCGGTGCGCGAGGTGGTGGCGGGCGCCGTCTCCGACCCGGCTTCCGTCCTCGCCGGACTGGGCGAGCCGCGGCGTGCCGAGGTGCAAAGGCTCTACAGTTCCGAGGAGCTGACGATTCTCAACGTCGTCTGGGGACCGCGCATGACGATCATGCCCCACAACCATCTGATGTGGGCGGTGATCGGCATCTACACGGGCCGCGAGGACAATATCTGGTGGCGGCGGCTGCCCGACGACCGCCGCCGGATCGAAGCCGCCGGGGCCAAGTCGCTCGGCGAGCGGGAGGTTGAGCCGCTCGGCCGCGATATCATCCATACGGTGACCAACCCGCTGGCGCGTCTGACCGGTGCGATCCACGTCTATGGCGGCGACTTCTATGCCGTCGCCCGCAGCGAGTGGGAGCCGGAGACGCTGTTGGAGCGACCGTATGATATGGAGAAGAATCTCCGGTTGTTCGTCGAGGCGAATGCGAGGCTGACGTGAGTATCAAGCTCTTTGCCCTGACCTGCGGCTATTTGACGGGGGATCTCGGCTATCTTATGGAAGGCGGGGAGGGCCGGGCAGATCTCCCGATCCCGGCTTATCTGATCGAGCACCCTAAGGGGACCGTGCTGTTCGATACGGGCATGCATCCGGACTGCCAGCACGACCCGGCCGGGCGGATCGGAGCGCGCGCGGCCGGTCTGTTCTCGTTCCACTACCGAGAAGGTGAGGAAATCAGCGCGAGACTGCAGGCGATCGACCGCGATCCGGCAAAGATCGATGTCGTCGTCAACTCGCATTTTCATTTCGACCATGTCGGCGGGAACGCGCTCATTCCCAACGCAGTGATGGTCGTTCAGAAGCGCGAG
>DATNKF010000627.1:0-2990 GCA_035603555.1 Allostellaceae bacterium | reverse complement strand
AGGATCAGCGAATGCGATATTCCGGCACCGGCGGCGATGTCCTGCAGCCTGAGACCCTCGGGTCCGGTGCGCGCTATCAGGTTCTGCGCTGTTTCCAGGATCAGTCGGCGCGCCTCCTCCGGCGTGCGGCGCAACCGTTTGACCCGCCGCGCGGTCACTTCAGGTGCATCGGTTACTATTGACATTATTGTCAGTATGTCCTATTTTCAGTGAGTCGCGTCCAACGGAGGATAAGGCCATGTCGCGGCCTCCCAGCCCCCGCCTGCACCCCATTGCGGCACTCCGCGCCGTGCGCAACCTGATGCGCAACCGGGAGGACACGCAACAAGTATTCCTGCTAATCGAGGCACTGCGCGGCAAGACCACGCTGCGCCAATTCGTGCGCTTTCGCCAGACGGAGACCGGCCGGGCGGTGCTCTGCGAAAATCGCCGCCTGCTCGACCGGCTCAGCGATCGGGCGACCCTGGCGGCACTGCCCGCTGGCACACTCGGGCGCGCCTATTACGACTTCATGGCCAGCGAAAGCCTTTCGGCCGAGGGGCTGGTCGCGGTATCGCGGATCGAGCGCCCGCCAGCGGCCGACGACGTAACCCTGTTCCGCGAGCGCAACCGCGAAATGCACGACCTGCTGCACGTCCTCACCGGCTACGGCCGCGACGCGCTCGGCGAGGCTTGCCTCGTCGCCTTCTCCTATGCGCAAACCAAGCTCAAGGGCTTTGCCCTTATCGCCCTGTTCGCCGCGCGCCGGATCGCTCGCGCCCGGCCCGGTCAGCCGGTACGGCGCGCGGTGTTCGAGGGCTACCGCCATGGCCGCAGCGCCGGCTGGTTGCCCGGCGCCGACTGGGAAGCGCTCTTGTCCCAGCCGGTCGAGGACGTGCGCGAGCAGTTTGCGGTCAAGCCGGCGACTTGTTACCAGGCGATCCTGGCGGCCGTGCCTCACCACGGCGACGGTGCCGCCGCGCGCGGCCAGACGGTAGCGGCGGCGCCCGGGTAAAAGTGCCGCAGGGCTTTACTTAGCCCGCGGCGCCAATAGGCCGAGGTAGTCCCACGCCATTGTCGCCGCGGCAAGCGCGGTGATCTCGGCAACATCGTAGGGCGGCGAAACCTCGACGACATCCATCCCGACAAAGCGGATGCCGACCAGCCGGCGCAGGATCGCCCGCGCCTGCCAGGTTGCGAGCCCACCCACCTCGGGCGTACCGGTTCCCGGCGCGAACGCCGGGTCGAGCGCGTCGATGTCGAAACTCAGATAACACGGTCCGTCACCGAGCACCGCGCGAATACGCTCGGCGACTTCTCGCGGCCCGCTTTCATGAACCTCCTCGGCGGTAACGATCGTGACACCTTTGCCGACGGTCCAGTCGAAAATATCGCGGTGAAGCGGCGAGCGAATGCCGACCTGGATCATGTGACGAGGGTCGACGAGGCCCTCCTCGATTGCGTGGTAGAACGGCGAGCCGTGACCCCAGACGAGGCCGAAGCTCTCGGGCCAGGTATCAACATGTCCGTCGAAATGCACTAGCCCCAACGGGCCCTTGCGGCGCGCCAGCGCGCGCAGCAGCGGGAGCGTGATCGTGTGGTCGCCACCGAGTGCCACCAGATGCTCGATCCCGGCCGCCTGCTCCTCGATCTTGGCGAGCGTGCCGGTGATGTCGCCGTGCGCAATGCGGAAATCGCCGATATCGGCAAGGTCGAGCGCTTCGATCTCGGCCCAGGATGCCGGATGGTCGCCATCGACCAGCATGCGGCTCGCCTGGCGGATTGCCGCTGGCCCGAAGCGCGCCCCGGGCCGGTTCGAGGTGCCCAGATCAAACGGGATTCCGGCGACGCAAATCGCCGCATCGGCGTTGGCGCGTTCGACGCCGAGAAACGTTGGCCGTGTGGCGAATGTCGGGACAGAGGTCATAGCCCCGTATCTGGGGCGGCTAGGACCGGCTGAAAGGGTCGCTCAGATAACGTCGAGCGCGCTTGCCCCGCGGCCAGCATAGACCGGTCTTCGTGTGCAAGGCATTTCTCAAAATCTTCAGCCGAAAATGAATGCGGCAGGCCGAATGACCGGCCTGCCGCACACGGAGGAAAGAGCATGAGTAAGATGCGCTTTCTCCTGGTGCTCCGGTTCCGGGTCTGGCGACGGCGGGATCTCCTCGTCATCGTCAGCCTGAGCCGGGCCTAGGAGCGGTCGGCCGAGGGAACTCTCCTCGGCCGATCACCTCCGTGAATATAAGCTCGACCCGGCACCAGGTCTAACGGAAATGCGCACAAACGGGCGTGCGCTTACACCCGCTCGAGCACCGCCGCGATGCCCTGGCCGACGCCGACGCACATCGTCACCAGCGCATAATGCCCGCCGGTGCGCTGCAGTTGACGCGCGGCGGTCAATGCGATCCGCGGACCCGACGCGCCGAGCGGGTGCCCGACCGCGATCGCCCCGCCATTCTGGTTGACCCGGCTGTCGTCGAACGACAGTTCGAGCCCGCGCAGGCAGGCCAGCACCTGAGCGGCAAAGGCCTCGTTGATCTCGATCACATCGATGTCGGCGAGGCTGAGGCCGGCGCGGGCGAGCGCCTTCTTGGAGGCCGCGACCGGACCGATGCCCATGATCCGCGGCGGCACTCCGGCGACGGCACTGGCGCGCACCCGGACGAGCGGCTCAGCCCCGGCGGCCTCGCCCGCTCGGCGGCTGGCGACGATCATCGCGACGGCACCATCGTTGATCCCCGATGCGTTGCCGGCAGTCGTGACCCCGCCGTCCTGGAGAGGCCGCAGTTTGGCAAGTGCGGCCAGATCGGTCTGCGGACGCGGATGCTCGTCCTCGGCGACCTTGACCGGCCCGGCCCGGCCGCCCGGCACCTCGACCGGCAGGATCTCGCCCTCGAAAAAGCCGGCGGCCTTGCCGGCGGCGTATTTCTTCTGCGAGGCCTCGGCAAAGACATCGCAGGCCTCGCGCGTGATCTGGTAGTCGCGCGCCAGATTGTCGGCGGTCTCGGGCA
>DATNKF010000626.1:0-3936 GCA_035603555.1 Allostellaceae bacterium | reverse complement strand
CGCTCGCCTCGGCCGGGGTCGAGGAAGGCTTCATGACCTCGGTCGGCCCCGCCAGCTGCTCGCGGATCGGCAATGCCTATTACAAGACCGACGAGGAATTCGTCTACGCCTGCGCCGAGGCGATGCGCGAGGAGTACCAGGCGATCCTCGATGCCGGCCTCGTGCTGCAGTTCGACGACCCGGCAATCGCCGAAAACTGGGATCTGGTCAACCCCGAACCGACTGTCGAAGACTACAAGAAATTCACGATGGTCCGGGTCGAGGCGCTGAACCACGCGATCCGCGGTCTGCCGCGGGAGCGCATTCGCTTCCATCTGTGCTGGGGCAGCTGGCACGGCCCGCATACGACCGACATCCCGATGCACGACATCGTCGATGCGATGCTGGCGATCGACGCCCAGGCCTATTCGTTCGAGGCCGGCAATGTCCGGCACGAGCACGAATGGAAGATGTGGCGGGACGTCAAATTGCCCGACGGCAAGCTGATCCTGCCGGGCGTAGTCAGCCACGCCACCAATGTCGTCGAGCATCCCGAGCTCGTCGCCGAGCGCATCCTGCGCTTTGCCAATCTGGTCGGCCGCGAACGCGTCATCGCCTCGACCGATTGCGGGCTCGGCGGCCGGGTCCATCCCGACATCGCCTGGGCCAAGCTCGAAGCATTGGCGCAGGGTGCCGCGCTCGCCAGCCGCCAGCTCTGGCGCTAAATTTTGGGAGGGAGCACTCGCAATGACGAACGCTTTTTGAGCGGATGATTCAAGTCTCTCTTTAATCGTTCGTGCCCGGCCTTGTGCCGGGCACCCACGGGAACCGGCGAGGCATGTGCCGCGAGCCGTGGATGGCCGGGCCGAGCCCGGCCACAAACGATAGAGTGGATCATCTGTCTGGGTCTGAACATTAGCGGCGGCGCGGCCCCCGCCGCCATGGGCGGATCATGACCGGCATCGGCGCCGCAGTGGGAGGCGGCGGCGCGGCGGGCAACGTCTCGACGAGCTCGGCGCGTTCCCGCTCGAGCACGGTGATCCGCCGCTGCAGCTCTCGCGCTTCGTCGAATTTGAACGCCGACATTGCCAGGTCGTGCCGTGAGCCGAGCCGCGAGAGTTCCCGCTCAATGGCAACGAGCCGCGCGCGCTTCGCCTCCATCTCGGTCGTCATCTGTCGTCGCTGCCGTAGATAGCCCAGCCGGCCGGTCGTGGTAACCACTACGAGCCATGCTGACCAGACATGAGATGGTCGACGAAAGCGCTTCTTCTCCCCGTGCCTGAGCCGCTGGTAGGATCGCCTGAACCAACCGGTCGTTTGCCTCGATGCGACGAACCGCCACGAACCGGGACCTTGGCCAAGTCCCCAATTCGGGAGGAATTTCGATGGCGTCAGCCGACACCTCCGGACGCAGCTTTTCCGAGCTCGACCATCGGGCGCATTTGCGGCGCGCCATGATCGCCAGCACGGTCGGCACGACGATCGAATGGTATGATTTCCTGCTCTACGGCCAGGTGACCGCACTGGTCTTCGGCAAACTCTTCTTCCCCAAATCCGATCCATTGGTCGGCGTGCTCGAGGCGTTCGCCGTCTTTTTCATCGGGTTTCTCGGCCGGCCGATCGGGGCGGCGATATTCGGCCACTGGGGCGACCGGATCGGCCGCAAGGCAACCTTGATCGCGACATTGCTGGTGACCGGCTTCGCCACCGTAGCCGTGGGCCTCGTGCCGACCTACGAGAGCATCGGCATCTGGGGTGCCGTGCTGTTGACGATCATTCGCTTGATCCAAGGGATCGGAGTCGGCGGCGAATGGGGGGGCTCGGTGTTGTTGGCGATGGAATGGGCGCGAACCGACCGCAATCGCGGTTTCATCGCCTCCTGGCCGCAGTTCGGGGCGCCGGCCGGGTTCTTCTTGGCCAATTTGGCGGTGCTGGTCTTCAGCTGGCTTTCCGGTGACCAGTTTCTGGTCTGGGGCTGGCGCATTCCATTCCTGATCAGCATCATCATGGTCGGGGTGGGGCTGTGGATCCGGCTCGGCATTCTCGAAACCCCGGTCTTCCAAAAAGTGCTCGACGAGGAGCGCGTGGAGCGCGTACCGGTGCTTCAAGTGCTCAAGCGTCAGCCCAAAGAGGTGGTGCTGACCGCCTTGCTACGGCTGCCGGAGCAGGCACCCGGATACATCTTCGGCGCGTTCGTCTTCACCTACGGCACGACGGTATTGGGCCAATCACGCAATTTTCTGCTGATTGGCGTGCTCGTTCAAGCCGTGCTCGGGTTCCTATGGGTTACGGTCGCTGGACATCTGTCGGACCGCATCGGCCGCAAAAATATGTACATCATCGGCTGCCTGTTCGTCGCAGTCTTCGGTTTCGTCTACTTTGCTATGCTCGACAGCCAAGTAACGGCGTTGATCTTTGTCGCCATCGCCCTGTCGGGGCTGCCGATCATGACTATGTACGGCCCCGAGGCGGCGCTGATAGCGGAAAGCTTCTCACCGCGGCTGCGCTACAGCGGCTGCTCGCTCGGCTACCAGCTCGCCTCGATCATCGCCGGTGGGCCGTCGCCGTTTATCGCGACGGCACTACTCGCCGCCTATCATTCGAGCTTGCCGATTGCCCTTTACATTCTTGGCTGTGCCGTCATCGGAATTTTCGCGACAGCGCTGCTGACCGATCACACCAACAAGGACATCTCTGCCGAGTACGAAAGGGTCTGATCTCTGCGTCGGGCCGCGGGCTCCTCTAGGAAAAGGTATCATTGCTGGGGTTCGTTGTGGACTGCATCCACGCGGCCGCGCGGCGGACACCGCCAAAGGTGAAGACATGCAGGCCGTCGATTGGGAAATCGCGGTCCTCCCCGTCAACCAGCGCGTCGACGAGCGCGTCGGGACCGGCTTCGGCGAGAATTCGGGCGAAGGCGGTATAGCCGCGGGCGAGCGCGCGCAAAGATTCGCCGATGCCGCAACGCACCGCAAACTTTGCCAAGGTCGCAACGGTGGCCGGCCCGGCGATGCCGACCCGGACCGGGCAGATAACGTGCTGCGCTCGCAACGCCTCGATCCAGCGCAGGATCGGCGCGGCGTCGAAGCCGAACTGGGTCACCAGCGACACATCGAGGCCCTGCCGGCGCGCCAAAGCCACTTTGGCCCGCAGCGCTTCGTCGAGGGTGCGCGCGGCGATCCTCGGATGACCCTCCGGATAGCCGGCGAAGGCGACCGCGCGCAGGCCGTGGCGCTCGACCAGGCCGGAGGCCAAGAAGTCATGGCTGTCGGGAAAGGGACCTACCGGATGATCGGGGTCGCCGCCAATGATCAAGGCGGCCCTTACTTGGGCTTGGCCCACCGCGCGCTGCAGGAAATCGCTCGCCTGGGTAAAGCTCGCGAGACGCCGGACGGCGATGTGCGGCACGGGCTCGAAACCGGCGTCCCGCAGCCTGGCGCAGGCCGCGACGATGTCGTGATGCGTCACGCTCCCGGGGTGATTAACGAATACGGTCGTGCCGGGATCGAGCAGCTCGCGCAGCCTCCCTCCGGCCAAATCGTCACGCGGCGAGATCTCGATCGAGCAAGCGGCGACCAATTCCGTTAGCCGGCGGTTCCGCACCGCGAGATCCGGCGCCCCGCGCGTTTCTTTGATCGCGGCGCTCATCAGCCCAAACCCCGCTTGCGGGAGATGACGTAGGATTCGTCCCAGAACCACAACCCGCCATGGATGCGCAGCACCTCCTTGGTTGCCTCGAGGTAGGCACCGCTGCTGATCGCCTCCGACAGGCGCTGGTCCTCGACCTGTGCCACATAGACCGCGGCGTTCCATGCGGCGAACAAGGTCGAGGTGCCGATCGTCTCGCTGATCTCACTCGGGAGCGTGTGCATGTCATAGCGAAACAGCGAGCGTGTGTCCGCATAGGCGCCGAAATTGAGGTCGCGCCCGGCATTGCCGAGCTCCATCTTGGTAGCG
>DATNKF010000625.1:0-2413 GCA_035603555.1 Allostellaceae bacterium | reverse complement strand
CGCCGCATCGAGGGAACCAAGGGCTTCCACGTCCTGCCGCGCCGCTGGGTCGTCGAACGAACCTTCGGCTGGATGACCCGCTGGCGCCGCCTCGTCCGCGACTACGAACAACGGATCGATGTCTCCGAAGCCATGATCCATATCGCGCTCGGAGGCCTCATGTTGCGCGCCGCATAACAGCCCGTTGCTGAAGTCCTGCTTCGATCAGGGAGGGTCGGCGGCAACGGTCACGACCAAGATGGCAAACGCGTCGCGAGACGCGGCGACAAAGATGATCGCGGCGGCCTTCTCGGTGCCGACGAAACAGAGACAGGCCAGTGTTCGCGCAGCCGCCTCTCTCGGGGTTCCGGCCCCGATCAGCAGCCGCATCAGGATGCCGAGGTTGTGCCCGGCGACGTGGGCCAGATATCGTTTGTGAACATTTTCGCGTCCGCGCAGCCAGGTCCGCCGCATCCCGCCTCGGTCGAGATTGTGGGCGAACGACCGCTCGACGATTTCCGCCCGCCGCCGCATCGCTTGCCTGCCGGCTCCCGAACCCAGACGGATGCGGTTTGCATAGACCGCCACACGAGCCTTGTCGTCGCCGTGCCAGCGCGAGAAGCCCGGCTGCTTGGGTTCGGCGATGCGCGTCTTCCACACGCCGCCGTCGAGGCTCTTCAACACGGCGCGCGAGTGATACCCCTTGTCGGCGGCCAATTCGCTCGGCTGGTCGATTGTCGGCGTGACACCGAGTTGTGCCAGGTTCTTCTCCGCCGCCGTCAGCGTGCCCTCGATCGTCGTTGTGTCGCCTTGATCGGCGGGATGCAGTGCCGCCGCGACGACGATACCGGTGTCGAGATCGACGGCGTGCTCGGGCTTGTAGGCCAAGTGCGTGCGACCGTCCTTCAGCTTGGCGATCTTGGCCTCGGGATCGGTCTTGCTCGTCCACTCGTCGTTTGACAGCTTCTTGCCCTTGCGGTTGCGATCGATGCGGACGAGATCGTCCGCCGTCGGCGTATCGATGCCGCTCTCCTTGGCCATCCGCCTCAGCATTTCGCGGTAGGTCCGGCCATCCTCCCGGCGCACGATCGTGCGTAGCGCGGCGTTGGCCTCCATCGTCGAGGCGTCGACGCCGATCCGCTTGCCCTTGACCAAGCCGTGTTCGGCCACGAGCTTCAACACCCAGCCGAACACCCTCTCGTGAACCTCACGGGGAAGCCGCCCGCGCGTCTTCGACAACCACGAGTGATCGGGCACCTGCTCCCGGTTCTCCAGCCGCAGAAAATCGCGCAGCGACATCGAGTCCGAACACCGCCAAGCGATGCCCCGTTCGCTGGCGATCCCCTCAAAATAACCAACCATGTGCATGCGGAAGTAACGCCCCGGCGGCAGCGACGGCGCGCCCATCTTCGGCGCGTAATAAACCTGGCACGCCGTCTCGACAAAGAGATCAAAACCACCCGCGATCAGCACTTCCTGAAGCCGGTCGTAAAACACATGCCCCGGCGAGCGCGGTATCTCCTCCCAGGTCACGATCAGATCGCCCTGCCGATCGCCCTCGCGCCCCATCGCCATGTCGCCAAACCCGCTCCGTCTCCCTCCTTCACACAGAATCAACCAAATCCGACTTCGTCAACGGGCTGTTACGGGATTCCTCACGAACCTTGGCGCGCTCGTTGAGATCCTTGTACACCCAGGTGTGGACGAACTTGTTGAGCCCGCCGAGCTCGCTCGTCCAGCAGGCCGCCAGGGGTGAGAACTTCTCCCGCGCCTCAATGGCCTTGCCCCAGCCGTCCAGCACCTTCGGGATGTCGCCCGGGGCGTAGGTATAGGTGCGCATCTCATACACATTTCCGGTCCCATAGTCCCGGCTCCCCAGGGCGTGCATAAACGGCGCCGGGTTCATGATCTCGGATTCCATCGTTGCGATGAGATCCCCACCGCCGGGGAGCTGGCTCAGAGCGGTGTCTTGTGCCATCGCCGCGCGTACGGCCGTACGCTGTTGCAGGTCTTCGTAGGGATAGACGTGGATGACCTGATTGAGCGGACCGAACTCGGTATGCCAGAAGGCCCCCAATTTCGAGTGCTTCTCGCGCAGCGGGAGGCGCTTGGCGTAGCGCTCCTCGAATTCGGCAACGGTCCCGGGGCGCAGGGTATAGGTGCGGACTTCGTAGATCATCGGGGGCATCCTCTAGGTGACAGGCTTTGGCGGGGCGATATGCCGGTTAAGCTGACCGACATTCCCCTACGGACGGCTGATCCGTCCTTGTCGCTGGGAGGATAGTCCCGCCGAGGGGTTTTGCGAAGGCTCGCGGAGACGCGTCCGGAAAGCCGCCCGTTCCGGCCGGCGCATGATAGTCTCGCTCAAACGGCAGTCCGAGGGAGGAGAACGATGCCACATGCTCTCTATGTTTGCCTGCAAGACGACGACAAG
>DATNKF010000624.1:0-2546 GCA_035603555.1 Allostellaceae bacterium | reverse complement strand
GAGATCGGTGACGATAAGGCGCATATTGTTGGCCGCCAAGTCGCGGAAGGCCGCAGCGATGTCACCCTCCACTGACGCTAGCCGCTCGACAAGCTGGAACAACTGGCCGGTGAAATGCCCTGTCGTACTATTATCGGCGATACCGAGACGGGCACCCTGAATACCCTCATCCGCGGGCGGCCGATCGAGATAGGCATGCGGCGCGGTGCGATTGGCCGTCTGCGACAACCAGCCGATCTTCACCGCCTGCTCTTCGGCGCAGACATCGGCTGCCGGCACGGCGATCAACCCCATCACCAGCGACAACATCGGCCGCCAGTTACCGATCGGCGCCAAATATCACCTCCGAGTTTTCTATTTCAGCGTCACGAGGTAGGCGATCACGTCGTCGCGCTCCGCCTTATCCTTGATGCCGGGAAAGATCATCTTGGTTCCCGGGACCGTCGCGCGGGGATCTGCCAGGTAGAGATCGAGCGTCTGCTCGTCCCAGGTATGTTCGAATTTCTTCATGCCCTCGGAGTAGCTGAAGTTCTCCAGGCCAGCGGACTGGCGGCCGACGACGCCAAACAGGCTCGGCCCGATCTTGTTCTTGCCGGCCTCGGTGGTATGGCACAGGGCGCACTTCTTGAACGCCGTCTTGCCAGCCTCGACGTCGGCGGCGACGACCGGGCCCGCCGCGATAAGGAACACGACGCCGAAGCCGAGAGCCGAAACCTGGAACAGCATTCTTCCTCCCACAATGTGGCCGGCGGCGGTCGCATCGATAGCCCTTGGCGTTGCTCCTCGCAACGCCCGGCTCTTGTCGAGCGGAGGGTCAAATGCGATAAGCGAGGAAGCCTTGCCGCTCGCGTCAACCAAAAGGGAGGAGGCAGTCGTGGAGACCCGCGCTGCTGTCGCTTACAAGGCCGGAGAGCCGCTCACGATCGAAACAGTCCAGCTCGACGGCCCGAAGGACGGCGAGGTTTTGGTCGAGATCAAGGCGACCGGGATCTGCCATACCGACGAGTTCACCTTGTCGGGCGCCGATCCCGAAGGGCTCTTTCCGGCGATCCTCGGACATGAGGGCGCCGGCATTATCGCCGATGTCGGGCGCGGGGTGACGAGCGTCGCGAAAGGCGATCACGTGATCCCACTCTACACGCCCGAATGCCGACAATGTGAATATTGCCTGTCGGGCAAGACCAATCTGTGCGTGGCGATCCGCGCCACGCAGGGTCAGGGCATCATGCCGGACGGCACCAGCCGGTTCTCGCGCGGCGGCGACAAGATCCATCATTATATGGGCACTTCGACGTTTTCCAACTTTACCGTCTTGCCCGAGATCGCCGTGGCGAAGGTCCGCGAAGACGCGCCCTTCGACAAGATCTGCTACATCGGCTGCGGTGTCACGACCGGCATCGGCGCGGTGATCAACACGGCCAAGGCCGAGCCCGGGGCCAATGTCGTCATCTTCGGCCTCGGTGGGATCGGACTCAATGTCATCCAGGGCTGCCGCATGGTCGGCGCCGACATGATCGTCGGGGTCGACCTCAACCCGAGAAGGGAGGCGCTCGCCCGGAAATTCGGGCTCACTCACTTTGTCAACCCGACCGAAGTCGAGGGTGATCTCGTCCCTTATCTCGTCAACCTGACCAAAGGCGGCGCCGACTACAGCTTCGAGTGCATCGGCAATGTCCGGACCATGCGGCAGGCGCTTGAATGCTGCCACCGCGGGTGGGGTGTCAGCGTCATCGTCGGCGTCGCAGGGGCGGGTCAGGAGATCTCGACCCGCCCGTTTCAGCTGGTCACCGGCCGGGTATGGAAGGGAACCGCCTTCGGCGGCGCCAAGGGACGCACCGATGTGCCGAAGATCGTCGATTGGTACATGGAGAAGAAGATCAACATCGACGATCTGATTACCCACAAGCTCCCGCTCGCGGACATCAACAAGGGTTTCGATCTGATGCGGGCGGGCGAATCGATCCGCAGCGTCGTCGTCTATTGAGATCGATGCCTCGGGAGGGTTGTAAGCGGTGAGGCCGGTGAGGGGTTCAACTTCCTGACCCTCCGAGCCGTCTATTTCGGTCTTGCCCTCGCCTGCGCCTGGGTCGCCGGTGCAGCGGCGGAGGGCACCATCCGCGTCGGATCGTTGCGGTACGGCACATTGAGCTGGCAACTCGATGTCATCGCCAACCACGGTCTCGACAAAAAGGAAGGGCTGAGGATCGAGCCGCTTGAGCTTGCCGGTGCGCCAGCTGCGCAGCTGGCCCTTCAGGCCGGCCGCGTCGATCTGATCGTCTCGGATTGGCTGTGGGTCTCCCGCCAGCGGGTCGAGGGCGGCGACTTGACCTTCATACCGTTTTCGAGCGCAATCGGCGGATTGATCGTCCCCGCTGCATCGCCGATCCGTGATGTCGCCGGCCTCACTGGACAGCGGCTGGGGATTGCCGGCAGTGCTCTCGACAAGAGTTGGCTCGTGCTGCGCCTGTTCGCCCGCGTCAGACTGGGCCTCGATCTCGAAGCGCTGGCCGACAAGAGTTTCGGCGCACCGCCTCTGTTGAGCGAAG
>DATNKF010000623.1:0-2632 GCA_035603555.1 Allostellaceae bacterium | reverse complement strand
CCCGCTGAAGGTTCTCGGAAGTTCCGGACATAACTCTCGGGCCCGGGCAATACGCACGGATGCACGGCTTGTAGCATCCGTTTACAATCCCGACAATACTAGCAAAAGACGAGATTTGCCCCGTGTCACTCAGGCCGGCGGGGTCGACGGGCACTCCAGTGCCGCAGAGACGCTGGCTTTTCTTGGGAGGAGAGCAGCGATGACCTATCGCTTGGTCTTGTACGAGGTGGACGACAAGGTCGGCGTCATCACCTTGAACCGTCCGGAGAAGCTCAACGCGATCAGCGCGGAGCTTCAGCACCAGCTGACCGAAGCCTTTGCTCGGGCCGATGCCGACCCCGGGACCAGCGTCGTGCTGTTGCGCGCCGAAGGCCGCAGCTTCTGTGCCGGATACGACATCTCGGCAAGAGAGCCGGGGACGGACGACTGGCGCCAAGACCCGACCAAGGCGCACGACCATCTGCGCCCTCAGCTCGAGTTCGAGATGGTGCCGTGGACCATGAAAAAGCCGGTCATCGCCGCGGTTCAGGGTCACGTCATGGGCGGCGGCTGTGAGCTCGTGATGCTCTGCGATCTGACGATCGCCGCCGACAATGCGAGCTTTGGCGAGCCGGAGGTGCGGTTCTCCAGCGTCGGCCCCGCGCTCGTCATGCCGATGATCATCGGCTACAAAAAGGCGCGGGAGCTGCTCTATTTCGGCGACACCATCGATGCCGAGACCGCACTTGCACTTGGTATGGTCAACCGAGTGGTGCCCGTCGCCGAATTGCGCGAAGCGAGCCTGCGCTGGGCCAAGCGGCTCGCGCTGATTTCGCCGGAAGCTCTGTATGCGACGAAGCGGGCAATCAACCGCGGCGCCGAGGCAGCTGGGTTCCGCACCGCGCTTTACGCCGGGCTCGATGTCGTCGGTCCGCTCTATGCGACCAAGACCGAGCTCGGCGCGAGGTTCCGTGAAATCGTCGCCAGCGAGGGCGTCCCCGCCGCGGTTAAATGGCGAGCGGCGCAATTCAAGGAATAAACCCATCTTCGCCGCTTGCGGGGAGAGATACGGGTCCGCGCCGAGCGCGGCCCGAGGACAAGGCTCCGGCGCGTGGCTTTCTAGAGGGGTTTCTGCTGGGGTTAGGTCTGCTTGAAGAAACGGTTCGCGTTGTCCCAGAGAAGCTTCTTCTGCGTGTCCGGTCCGAGGCTCGGCCAAGCGAGGATGTTGTCGATCGATTGCGGGAACTGGCACTCCGAGTGCGGGTAGTCGGAGGCGTACATCAAGACACCGTCGCCGAGAAACCCGGTCACGGCATTGAACATGTCCTCGCCCTCCTGGCGCTCGATGCTGCAGAAGAACCGGCCATTCGTCAGGTATTCGCTCGGGGCGTGCTTCAAGGGTGCCGTGCCGCCGACATAGCGGGCCTGCTCGTCCATCCGCCGCGCCCAGAACGGCAGCCAGCCGAAGCCGCATTCGAGCACCCCCAGGCGCAGGCTCGGATGGCGGTCGAAGATCCCGCCGCCGATGAACGCGGCGACAAACCGCATCGCTCCCCAGGGGTGAGAGGCCATTCGGCCGAGAAAGATATTGTCCCAGAGGTCGCGGTAGCCGGGGTAGTGCGGCGGGTTCCAGGTCGAGCTGTGATGCGCGATCGCCAGATCGTGCTCCGCGGCGGCCCGCCAGATCGGGTCGAGATCGGGGTGGTCTGGCGGCATGTCGGTCGGCAGCAAGGGTTTGACCGCCACCGCCCATTTGGAATTGCCCCATTCGCGGATCTCGCGCACCGCCGCCTCGACATCGCGCGTCGAGGCGACGATCAGGCCCTTGAGCCGGTCCGGGAACGCGCCGCAGAAATCGGCCATGTGGCGATGGTAGGCGCGGATCATCCCGACTTCCAACGCCGGGTCCGGCAGGCCGACGAGGCTCATCCAGGAGCCGGGGATCAGAAAATGGATGTCGGTCCCTTCGTCGTCCATGTCCTTGACGCGGTTCAGCGCCTGGTCGTCCTGAGTGCCGGGCCGCGGCAGCTTGCCGCCGCGCCAGTTCGACTCGCGGCCGGTAAAGCTCTCCCGCGGTGCGGCCTCGCCGAGAATGCGGCGGTAATATTTGGTGTTGACGCGGTAGTTGTGGAGCCCGCCCGAGCCGCCCAGGCGGTACGGCGCCAACTCAGCCAGGCGCGGCCGAAAGCCGGGATCGACGTAGCGCTCCAGCACTTCGGCGGCCGGGTTGACATGCGTGTCGGCGTCATAGACGCGGAGCCCGTTCTTCATAATCCGTACCCTACCCCTTGAACTCGCTATAGTATCGCCCGCCCGGAGCATACCGCGGCCCGACCTCGCATCGCCGCACTCGGCGCAGCTCGGGGAGTAAGCCCACTCCGCCGCTAGCGGGAGGCGCGGGGGTTAAATTTAGGCCGGAGCGAAGATGCCAGGCGCTGTCGGATCTTTCGGCACCATCGCAGGGGCGGGCGGTGTGGCGAAGGCTTGGTCTTGCTGTAGCACCAGCAGCACCCGGTTCGCGAAGAGCCGCATGTTCCTCTCCGCGTCCGCATGCGGAATGCCGCCGTACGAGAATTCGGCGACCACATGGTCGGTCCCGGTCACCCGCTGCAGTTCGGCGATCTGCTCGATGCAGTCCTCCGGCGTGCCGACG
>DATNKF010000622.1:0-37194 GCA_035603555.1 Allostellaceae bacterium | reverse complement strand
AGCTCGACATTCGCACCGACGCCAATCGCGCCGAGGAGCGCCACAGCGTCCGCCAGCGTCGGTATCCGCTCGCCCTTGAAGCCGGGACAATACCAGATACCGGCGTCGCATCGGCGAAGCGCCGCAAGAGGCAGGGCGGCCGCGCTCCCTCGGCCATCGGTCGTCCGATCGATCCGGTCGTCGTGGAGCAGGATCAGGTGCTTGTCCATCGTAAGCCGGACATCGAACTCCACCCAGCGACAGCGGAGTTCCCATGCCTTGCGCAACCCGGCCAGGGTGTTTTCCGGTGCGCATGCGGCGGCGCCACGATGGCCTATCACCGACGGAAGCGCCAGCGCGAGACGAGCCCTCGACGTCAACTCTTCGGCGTGGCGCGGCATTTCGCGCCGAGACATCGCGCCGTCCCTTCGCGCGCCGTGACCGGCCGTCTTGCTCGGTACTGCCAATCGTCAGGGCGCTACCTTTGCTTGTGCCGGTTCCTGACGCCGGGCGCCGAGATCCTCGCCCGTCTGTTGATCGACTTGGCGCATACTAAGCTTGACTTTACCCCGGTCGTCGAACCCGAGCACCTTGACCTTGACCGGATCGCCCAGCTTGACCACGTCGGCGACTTTGCCAACTCGATGAGGCGCCAGCTCGCTGATGTGCACGAGTCCATCACGCGAGCCGAGAAAGTTCACGAATGCGCCGAAGTCGACCACTTTGACAACTTTCCCGGGGTAGATCACACCGACTTCCGGCTCGGCGACGATCCCGCGAATCCAGTCGATCGCGGCTCTCGCCGCTTCACCATCCACCGCGGCCACCTTGACCGTGCCATCATCGTCGATGTCGATCTTGGCCCCGGTAGTTTCGGTAATCTCCCGAATGACCTTGCCGCCCGAACCGATTACCTCGCGGATCTTCTCCTTCGGGATGCTGAACGTCGTGATCCGCGGAGCGTTCTCGCTGACGTCGTCCCGCGCACCGGTCAGCGCTTTGGCCATTTCACCAAGGATATGCAAGCGGCCTTCCCGCGCCTGGCTCAGCGCGATGCGCAGGATCTCCTCGGTGATCGAGGTGATCTTGATGTCCATCTGCAACGCCGTGATACCTCGGTCGGTGCCGGCGACTTTGAAGTCCATATCCCCGAGGTGGTCCTCGTCGCCGAGAATGTCCGATAATACCGCAAAGCCTTCCGGCTCTTTGATCAGCCCCATCGCGATCCCGGCCACCGGACGGGGCAACGGCACGCCGGCATCCATCAGGGCGAGCGAGGCGCTGCAAACCGAGGCCATCGCGGAGGAACCATTCGACTCGGTGACTTCCGAGACAACCCGGATCGTGTAAGGGAAGCTCTCCTTGCTCGGCAGCAGCGGATGGATCGCCCGCCAGGCCAGCTTGCCATGCCCGATATCTCGCCGGCTAGGGGAGCCCATCCGCCCCGCTTCGCCCGTCGCATAGGGGGGGAAGTTGTAGTGCAGCATGAAGTTCTCGCGGTACTCCCCTTCGAGCGCGTCGATGATCTGCTCGTCCTGACCGGTCCCGAGCGTCGCTACCGCGAGCGCCTGGGTCTCGCCTCGGGTGAACAATGCCGAGCCATGAGCGCGACGAAGGATCCCGACCTCGCAAGAGATCGGCCGGACGGTGCGGGTATCGCGACCATCAATCCGCACTCCGCCGCGCAGCACGGCACCACGGACAATCTCCTTCTCGAGATCCTTGAACAGCTTCAGCGCAACCGTGCGCTGAAGCTCGTCGGGAAATATCTCGGCCAGCTGTGCCTTCGACGCATCCAGCCGATTGCTTCTGTCCTGCTTGCCTTGCTCGCGATAGGCATCCTCGATCAGCGGACCGATCGTTTCGCGCAACCTTGCCTCGATCGCGGCAAGCTCGAACGGTTCGGGCGGTAGGCTCCACGGCTCGCGCGCGCAGGTCTCGGCGAGCTCGATGATCGCCTGAAGCACGGGCTGAAATTCGCGATGTCCGAAGACCACCGCGCCGAGCATGACATCCTCGGGAAGCTCCTCCGCCTCGGATTCGACCATCAAAACGCCATCGACCGTGCCGGCGACAATGAGGTCGAGCCGCGAGCGAGAAGTTTCGGCGAGTGTCGGGTTCAAGACATAATTCCCGTCGATGTAGCCCACCCGAGCCCCGGCGACAGGTCCCAAGAACGGTATCCCCGAGATGGTCAGAGCCGCCGAGGCGCCGATCATCGACACGATGTCGGGATCGTTCTCGAGATCGTGGCTGAGGACGGTGCAAACGACTTGAGTTTCATTGACGAAACCAGGAACGAAAAGCGGGCGCAGCGGCCTGTCGATGAGCCGCGAGACCAACGTCTCCTTTTCCGACGGGCGCCCCTCGCGTTTGAAAAAGCCTCCGGGGATCTTTCCGGCTGCAAACGTCTTCTCTTGGTAATTAACCGTGAGAGGGAAGAAGTCTTGACCGGGCTTTGCCGCTTTCATCGCGACCGCAGTGCACAGGACCGTGGTCTCGCCGTAGGTGGCGAGCACGGCGCCGTCCGCCTGCCGGGCTAGCCGCCCAGTCTCCAGGACGAGGGGTCGTCCGCCCCACATCAACTCCTTACGGTAAACTTGGAACATTCGAGATCATCCTCTTCGAAAGAAAAATGACGGGCAGCGGCGCAATTTCAACGGCGAGCAGTCGCGAAAGCGGAGACCCGTGCAATAGGTGTGGACCCCTGCGGCCGATTTTCTTGCCACACTTGACCTCGATCGACGCTGGATCAGAATGGCGCCGAGAATAGTCGATCGCGCGGGCGTCAACGAAGGGTCAGCGGCGCAACCCGAGGCGTCCGATCAACGTCTCGTAACGCGTCGCGCTCGACCGCTTGAGATAATCCAGCAAACGCCGTCGCTGGCCGACCATGACGAGCAACCCGCGCCGCGAGTGGAAGTCCTTTTTGTGGGTTGTCAAGTGGTCGGTAAGATTGCGGATGCGCTCACTCAGGACGGCGACTTGGATCTCGGGCGATCCGGTATCGCGCTCCTTTGTGGCGTACTCTGTGATAAGCGCCTGCTTGCGCTCGGCGGTGATGGACACCGAAACTGACTCCTTCAGCGATTGATAACCCGCGCCGGCCGAAGACCGCCGTTGTCGATTCTGGCCAGGGCGACCACCGCATGGGCGTGCCAAGCAGCGACGACCGTACCCTCATCGAGGTGGTGCAAGTGCGCCCGCTCGCCGGCATCCTCCAGCGTCACCCGCTGGCCGCACCGCAACCGCGCGGCTTCGGCCGCCGTCAAGGCCAGAGCCGGGATGTTTTCCAGCGCGGTCTCGATCGGAAGCAGATATCCCGAATCAACCAGATTATGCCGACATTCCGCTATCGAATCCAGCGAAATCGCCTGCGATTCGCTGAACGGTCCGACGGTTAGACGACGCAGCTCGACAACGTGGCCAACCGTACCGAGAGCGATGGCGAGATCGCGGGCGAGGGCCCGTATGTACGTCCCCTTGCCGACCACCGCCTCGTAATCGGCATGATCTCGATCGGATACCGCGATCAACCGCAGCGCGGCGATTTGCACCGGGCGGCGTGGCAAAGCGGGCGGCGTGGAGGCTCGGGCGAGGGCATAGGCGCGCCGCCCGTCGACCTTAATAGCGGAATAGACCGGGGGCGCTTGCAAAATGGTGCCGGTGAAGCGGGGCAGGATCTCTTCGATTTGCTCGCGGCTCGGCCGCGACGTGGACTCGCCAATAATCGCGCCTTCGCAGTCGTCGGTAGTGCGAGCGACGCCCCAACAGATACGGAAGCGATAGCGCTTGTAGCTGCTCATCGCGTAAGCGACAGTCTTGGTCGCCTCGCCGAGCGCCAGCGGCAGAACGCCGGTTGCCAGCGGGTCGAGCGTGCCCGCGTGCCCGACTTTGGTTCGGGTGAACCGACGGACCAGCTCGACCACCCGATGGGAACTGAGCCCTTGCGGCTTGTCGACCACCAGCCAGCCATTCAGGGCACGGTCAGTGTGCGTCACCGTCTTTCTCGGTTCGATCGCCTGGGCGATCGAGGTCGCGGACTACTTCGGGCCGCGCGAGCAAGGCGGCAATCCGATCTGCTTGAGCGAAGGCGCCATCCAGCGCGAACACCAAACGGGGCGCATACCGCAACGGAACCTCCCGAGCGACGAGGCGTCTCAAGAACGCTGAGCTGCGTTTAAGTCCCGCGATCATCTCGGGCGTGTTTTCGCCGCCCAGCGGCACTACAAACGCGGTGGCATTGCGCAAATCAGGGCTCATTCTGACTTCGGTGACGGCGATGCTGGTGTCTCGAAGCGCCGGATCTCGGCATTCGCCCTGCTGGAAAATCTTCGCCAGTGCGTGCCGCAGCTCTTCGGCTACCCGAAGCTGTCGTTGGCTGTCGCCCCATTTGCGCTGCACGCTGCCCTCAACTTGCCTCGCGCCGTCTCGTTCTCTGATCATCAGCCGAAAGGCTATAGCGCCCGGGCTATTTCTTCCACCTCGAAGCACTCGATAACATCGCCGGCTTGGACGTCCTGGTAATTTTCAAAGGCCATCCCGCACTCGTAGCCCTGATTGACCTCGCGCACCTCATCCTTGAAGCGTTTCAGAGTCTTAAGAGTACCTTCGTGAATGACGACGTTGTCGCGCAGCAGGCGCACCCTGGCACCGCGCCGTACGGCACCCTCGGTCACCATGCAGCCCGCAACCTTGCCGACTTTGGTGATGTTGAATACGTCGCGAATCGAAGCATTCCCAAGGAAGCGCTCGCGCAAGGTCGGAGCAAGCAGGCCTGACAGAGCCCCTCGCATGTCCTCGATCAAGTCATAAATAATTGAATAATAACGGACATCGACCCCATCGCGACGCGCAAGATCGCGCGCCTGCGGGTTGGCGCGTACATTAAAGCCAATAATAAATGCCGCCGACGCTTTGGCTAGAATTACGTCGCTCTCATTGACTCCGCCGACGGCTGCATGCAGCACCCGAACCGACACCTCATCGGTCGAGAGCTTTTCAAGCGAGCCCACAATCGCCTCGAGCGAACCCTGGACATCCGACTTGACGATGACCGGCAGCTCCTTGGCGACGCCGGCGGCGATCTGCGAAAACATCTGCTCGAGCGTGCCGCGCGCTCCCGACGCTGCATTTGCGTCGCGCCGTCGACGCTGGCGAAAGTCGGCGATGTCGCGAGCGCGGCTCTCGTTCTCTGCGACCACGAAATCGTCGCCCGCAAGTGGCGTCCCGTTGAGGCCGAGCACCTCGATCGGCGTTGACGGTCCCGCCTCCCGCTGGCTCTGGCCTCGATCATCGATAAGAGCACGCACGCGGCCCCATTCGCTGCCGGCGACAAAGATGTCGCCGACCCGCAACGTGCCGCGCTGAATAAGCACGGTTGCGACCGCCCCGCGTCCCCGCTCCAGCTTTGCCTCCAGAACGACGCCCTCCGCTGGGCGGTTCGGGTTGGCCATAAGATCGAGCAGTTCCGCTTGCAGCAGGATTGCTTCTTCGAGCTTGTCAAGGTTGGTCTTCTTCAGTGCCGACACCTCGATGTCGAGCACCTCACCCCCGAGCTCTTCGACGACGATTTCGTGTTGTAGAAGCTCTTGGCGGACGCGCTCGGGTTTCGCGTCAGGCCTATCGATCTTGTTGATGGCGACGATCATCGGAACCTGCGCCGCTTTGGCGTGGCGGATCGCCTCGACCGTCTGTTCCATGATGCCGTCATCGGCCGCGACGACCAGCACCACGATGTCGGTGACGTTGGCGCCACGCGCCCGCATCGCAGTAAACGCCTGATGGCCAGGCGTATCGATAAAGGTGATCTGCTTGCCGCTTCTCAGGCTCACGCGATAGGCGCCGATGTGCTGCGTGATCCCGCCGGCCTCGCTACCGGCGACATCGGTTTCGCGGAGCGCGTCGAGAAGCGATGTCTTGCCGTGATCGACATGGCCCATGACCGTGACGACCGGAGCCCGCGCTTCGAGCGTCTCTGGAAGATCCTCCTCGCCGCGGAGCCCTACTTCAACATCGGCCTCGGAAACGCGCCGCAAGCGGTGCCCAAACTCCCCGACGACGAGTTCGGCGGTGTCGGCGTCGATTGTTTGATTGATCGTCGCCATCACGCCCATGCGCATCAGCGCCTTGATCACGTCGGCGCTGCGCTCGGCCATGCGGTTTGCCAACTCCTGGACAGTGATCGTTTCGGGGACGATGACCTCGCGCAGGATCTTGATCTGCTCCTGTTCGCCCTGATGCAGCCGCTGACGTTCCCGTTCCCTGGCCCGTCGGACCGAAGCCAAGCTGCGCACCCGCTCTCCTTCGTCATCGGCGAGCGCACGCGTGACTGTAATCTTTCCGGTCCGGCGGCGCGTCTCGTCACGGCGAGCCGGTACCGCTGGCTTCTTGGCCTCTGGGCGCGCCCCGCGCCGTGGGGAAGTCGCAGGCTCCTCTTCCTCTTCCTCGAGCGGAACGCTGACCTTGCCCGCTGCAGCGAGTGCCGCGACCTTGGCGGCCGCTGCCTTGCCAGCCCGTTCGGCGACCTCCCGCCGCGATTCTTCATCTTTGCGCCGTTGCGCCTCATCCTCGGACCGCTTGCGCGCTTCCTCTTCCGCGCGTCGGCGCCCCTCGTCCTCCTCGGCCCTTCGACGCGCCTCCTCCTCGGCCCGGCGGCGCGCCTCCTGGACTGCCTGTTCTTCCTGCTGACGGCGCCGGTCCGCCTCCGCGAGTGCGACCCGCCGCCGGACTTCCTCGTCGGCCTTGCGCGCATCATGCACGGCCCGAACCCGGCCCGCCTTTTCTTCGGCCGTTAGCGCACGGGGTACGGTCACCGGCCGGCGCACCGGCTCCTCCGTTGCCGGTCGCAGCGGTGTCTGCTCGCGTGCTACCGCAGGCACAGCTTCCGCGCGACCGGGCTCGGCGGCCGGACCGATCGTACGCTTCTTGCGAACCTCGACAGTGACGGTCTTTGAGCGCCCGTGCGAAAAGCTCTGACGCACCTGCCCCGTCTCCACGCTCTTGCGGAGCTCCAGCCTGGCGCCGGTACGGGCGAGGGTCAGGGGTCGCTTCTGCTCTTGCTCATTTGCGTTGGTCATCTCGGTCAAACACCACCATCTCTTACGCCGAACCCCAAGCGGGCTGCCCAGCGCGGTCTATCAATGCATCCGGCCTAAAGCCGGCGATCTTCTCTGCAACGCCGATTACGCGACCGCTCAGGGCGCCGCTTCCGATCGCAATATTTACCACATGATCGCGCCCAAAAATCGCGCCCATCTCTGCCGCGGTCAACACCATCACTGCCGGGAGTTCACACCCGAGTGAACGCACCTTCCGGCGTCCGCCCTCCGCCCCGTCAAGCGCGAGAACGAGAAGCCCGGCTTTTTCAGTACGCACGGCTTCGCGGACCTTTTGGACACCTGCGACCGCAAGACCAGCCCGCCGGGCGAGGCCGATCAGGTCGCAACAACGCTGCACCAGCATGTCTTCTACGCGGTCAGCGAGCCCCGGCGGGATCGACACCGGCCGGCGCGCCGAGCGCGCGAAGAGCCGCCGAGCTATGGCATCTTCAAGGATCTCCCGGCGCGCAGTTAGCCACAAACCGCGCCCAGGCAGCCGAGACGCCACGTCGGGCACTAGTTCGCCGCCCGGATGCACGACGAACCGCAGCAGCCTCGACCGATCGCCGATCGTCCCCGTCCCGATGCAGCGACGTAAAGGTCCGGCCGCAGCCTCTCCCGCGCTGTTCCCGATCCCGCTGATCCTATCGCGAGCACTCGTGACGCCTACTCCTGCTGAGTGATTGTAGATTTTTCGGCTTCATCGTCCGCATACCAGTGCGCTCGCGCCTGCATGATCAACCCGTTCGCCTCCTCGAGGCTGAGATTGCCACCGCTCTTGTCCGAGGCGGCGAGCAGCTCCAGGAGCTCATCCCCGGCCAGGCCCGCGAAATCGTCGAGGGTCATTATGTTGTTCTCGCCGAGTACCACCAGCATGCCGGGCGTCAATCCGCCGAGCGCCGCGAGATCATCGGCGACACCCAGTTCGCGGCGACGCTCCTCGTATTCGCGATCCCGACGTTCTAGCGAATTGCGCGCGCGTTCCTGCAGCTCTTCGGCTATCTCTGCGTCGAAGCCTTCGATGTCGGCGAGGTCCTCCAAGGGTACGTACGCCACCTCCTCAAGAGAGCTGAAGCCCTCGGTCACCAGCAGATGAGCGATAACCTCGTCGATGTCGAGGGCGTCTATGAACATCTGGCTGCGGCTGCGTAATTCCTCGGTTCGCCGCTCCGACTCCTCCGCCTCGGTCAGAATGTCGATGTCCCAGCCGGTAAGTTGCGAAGCAAGCCGAACATTCTGGCCGCGTCGGCCGATAGCCAGGCTCAGCTGGTCGTCGGGAACGACGACTTCGACACGTCGCTGCTCCTCGTCCATTACGACTTTGGCCACCTCGGCCGGAGCCAGTGCATTGACGACGAAAGTGGCCGGGTCCGGCGACCAGGGAACGATGTCGATCTTTTCGCCCTGCAGCTCGCCCACAACCGCCTGCACGCGGCTGCCGCGCATGCCGACGCAGGCGCCGACCGGATCGATCCCGCTGTCGCGGGAAATCACGGCGATCTTGGCGCGGCTACCCGGATCTCGAGCAACCGCCTTGATCTCGATGATGCCGTCATAGATCTCCGGTACCTCCTGAGCGAACAATTTCGCCATGAACTGCGGGTGGGTGCGCGACAGGAGGATCTGCGGCCCGCGCGGCTCCTGGCGCACATCATAAATATAAGCGCGGACCCGCTCGCCCTGGCGGAAGCTTTCGCGCGGCAACAGCTCGTCGCGGCGCAGCATCGCCTCGGCGCGGCCGAGGTCGACCACGACATTGCCGAATTCGACACGCTTGACCAGCCCGTTGACGATCTCTCCGACGCGATCCTTGAACTCGAAGAATTGCCTCTGACGCTCGGCGTCTCGCACCTTCTGGACGATAACTTGCTTGGCCGTCTGTGCCGCAATCCGACCAAAATCGATCGGCGGCAGCGGGTCGGTAATAAAGTCACCGATCTCGGCCTCAGGGTTCAGCCGCTGCGCCTCGACCAGTCCAATTTGCGTCGCCTCGTTCTCGATGGCCTCCGCCACCTCGCGGAAGCGGAGCAGCCGGATCTCGCCATTTCGACGGTCGATCTCGGCGCGGATATCGTACTCCTGGCCGTATTTCGAGCGGCCCGCCTTCTGGATTGCCTGCTCCATGGCTTCCAGCACCTCGTCGCGATCGATGCCTTTGTCGCGTGCGACGGAATCGGCAACCTGAAGCAGTTCGGGACGGGCGTAGGTGACGGTAGTGTCCATGATGTTCTCTGACTCGAAGCGCTAGTGATCGCGACTCTGGGTTGCGGACTGCGGTGGGGACGGGTCCGGGGTCTTGCGTTGCGCCCGGGCAATCAGATCGTCGGTCAGAACAAGCTTTGCCCGGGCCACCGCGTCGAGCGGCAATCGCGCTTCACCTGCTTCGGTGAGAAGCCGAACGATGCCCTCAGAGCTTCCCAGCAGGCGCCCACGGAACCGCCGCCGTCCGTCGAGCGGGGCCGCCAGTTCGATCCTGGCTTCGCAGCCGCTGAAACGGTTGTAATCCTCCTTGCGGACCAACGGACGGTCGATCCCCGGCGAGCTGATTTCCAGCGAATAGCCGCCGGCGATCGGGTCGGCTACATCGAGCAAGGAAGAGATGGAATGGCTGATCTGCGTGCAATCATCGAGCGTAACCGGCAAATCGTCGAGGCGCTCGATCATGATCTGCAGCGTCGCCCGGCGGCCGCTTGTCACAGCAACGCGAACGAGGCCGTAGCCCATCGCGGCTAGCGACGGCTCGATCATTTGCGCGATGCTGTTAGTGTCCACCAAAAACCACGACCTCCGCGAAAGGCTTCACAAGGGGCGCAGGCAGCTTACTTTTTGACACGGGTAAACGCCCGCGTCTCCAGTCTCGCCCGCCGGAAGCAGCCCCTCGACAACAAAAAATGGGCCACCGGCCCACCGCACGCAACGCCCCTGCTAGGCACAACCATGAGATTACCGATAAATATCGCGAGCATGTCCGCGCGGCAAGGATGTTGTGTCGTGGTCATCTCCCGACCTGGCGTCGAAATCGGAGAAAAATAGCCGGGCGACCAGCCGCCCGCGCCTTTTCCTCATAGCGCGTCAGCGGCCAATCCGGCAGCCGCTCGCGCCAGTCGCAAGGACGGCGGGCGAGCCATTCGAAGGCTGGGTGATCGGTAGCCCGCTCGAGCATCCAGTAGAGAAGATCACGATCGTCGGTCGCAAGACGCAGTTCGGCACCATCGGTCATGACCCGTGCCAAGGCGTCGAGCGTCCCCCCGGACATGATGCGCCGTCCCTCATGGCGCCGCTTCGGCCAAGGATCGGGAAACAGGATGAAGACACGGTCGATCGAGGCCGGAGGAAGCGCGGCAAGCAGCACCCGCCCATCATCGGTAAAAATTCGGATATTTTCGATGCAGCTGCGCTTGATCCGTGCGAGCAACTTTGCGATCCCGTTTTCGAATACCTCGCAACCGATCAAACCGATCTCGGGATGACGCTCCGCCTGATCAGCGAGGTGCTCCCCGCCGCCAAACCCGATCTCAACCCAGATCGGCCTAGCCCGGGCATCGAAGAGGCCGCTGGGATCGAGCTCGCCCGACACCGGAATCGTCAGCGCGATTTGCGGCAGGAAATCGCGGATCAGGACTCTCTGCCCCGACCGGAGCGCCCGCCCGCGGCGCCGTCCGAAGAGAAACGGGCTCCGTGCTGCCCCGACAGCCAAAGCCTCAGAAGGCGCGCTGCAGCTCCTCAACGAGATCCAGCCTCTCCCACGAGAAGCTGCCGTCAAGCTCGGGCACACGACCGAAATGGCCATAGGCCGCCGTGCGCGCATAGATCGGCTTGTTCAGGCCGAGATGCGTGCGGATGCCGCGCGGCGACAGATCCATTATTTCCTGCAGCACCGCAGCCAGCCTCTGCTCATCGACTGACCCGCAGGTGTCAACATAGAACGACAGCGGCCTGGCAACCCCGATCGCATAGGCCACCTGGATTGTACAACGCTCAGCAAGTCCCGCGCCGACAACGTTCTTTGCCAGATAGCGGGCAGCATAGGCACCCGATCTGTCGACCTTGGTGGGGTCCTTGCCCGAAAACGCCCCCCCGCCATGCGGCGCCGCACCACCGTAGGTATCGACGATGATTTTGCGACCGGTAACCCCGGCGTCACCGTGAGGACCACCGATCACGAAACGGCCAGTCGGGTTTACAAGGAAATTCTCCTCGTTGCACATCCAACCTTCGGGCAGCACGGCGAGAACATGCGGCCGCACGATTTCACGAACCTCCTCACTCTCGATCCGGGCGGAATGCTGGACTGAGACGACAATCTTGGTCGCTCGTACCGGTTTTCCATCAATGTATTGCAGTGTGACCTGGCTCTTCGAGTCGGGGCCCAGCAAGGGTGTGTTTCCGGCGTGCCGCGCTTCGGACAGGGAGCGCAGGATCGCATGCGCATAAAAGATCGGCGCCGGCATCAGTTCCGGTGTCTCGCCGCACGCGTGCCCGAACATCATTCCCTGATCGCCGGCGCCTTCGTCCTTGTTGCCCGATGCATCGACGCCCTGGGCGATGTCGGTCGATTGGCCATGGATCAAGCACTCGATCGCGGCGCGCTGCCAGTGGAAGTTCTCCTGTTCGTACCCGATCTCTCGGATCGCGCGCCGTGCCACTTCGACCAGTCTTTCGCTCGTGATCGAAGCTGGACCGCGCACTTCGCCGGCCAGCACCACGCGGTTTGTTGTGACCAGCGTCTCGACGCCGCAACGCGCCTGCGGTTCGGCGGCAAGAAAGGTATCGACGATCGCATCGGAGATGCGGTCGCAAATCTTGTCGGGATGACCTTCCGACACTGATTCGCTGGTGAACACAAAATCGCGGCTGGCCAAGTGTGTGCCTTTCCTTACTAGCGTGGCGGGATTGATGAAATCCCCAGAAGGCGGCGGTTAAGGCCGATCAGCCATGCCGCCCACCCTGGACCGCCGGTACGACAAGCTCGCTATTTTGCTGCCGAACGATCGGCTCCGACGGCCAGTGCGCGGGCGAGTTCGAACAGGCGACGTCGCAACGCTGGATCGTCGATCCGGTAATAGGCGCTGACCAGTTCGATCGTCTCGCGCCGCCGCAAGGGATCGGCATCGAACGCTTCGACAGCGGGCTCGGCAAAACCTGCGGGGATCGCCGGGGCTCGCACCGGGTCCATGTCGTCGAAGAAGAATGAAACCGGGACGTCCAGAACGCGGCTCAGATCGTGCAGACGACTGGCGCCGATCCGATTGGCGCCTCGCTCGTATTTCTGAACCTGTTGAAAAGTCAGACCTATCGCCTCGCCGAGCTTTTCCTGGCTCAGACCAAGCATATTGCGGCGCAGGCGCACGCGAGAGCCGACGTGAACGTCGATCGGGTTCGGCTTGTCGCCCCTTTGGCGACCGGGCCGTCGGGTTTGCTGCTGCATCGCCATTTTTGGTCGATTGCCCTCGCAAAAGCAGCGGATTGAACCGTCAGATTACACCATCATACGCGATCAACGACCGGGCTACACGGAAAATAAGCAATTTCTCCGCGACGCAAGTTTTAGCGCAGCGCTGTCCCAGAGATCACGGCGCGGCCTTCAGCGCAACCGGAACGCGACGGGGAGGGCGCCGAGCAGAAGGAGGGAAACCAGCGCCAAGTCTCCGACGCGAGCGTAGAGGGTGGGGCTGCCTGAGGCTGGCAGCACGACGTCGGCATAGCCGATCGCGTCGAGGTCGATGCGGGCGCGAACCCGTCCCGCCGCGTCGATCACCGCGCTAACTCCGCTGTTGGCCACGCGGATCATGGGCAAGCCCTCCTCGACGCTGCGAGTCCGGGCACTGGCGAGATGTTGATAGGGACCCGAGCTGCGCCCGTACCATGCATCGTTGGTGACGTTGAGCATCCAAGCCGGGCGTTCGGTTTCATCGACGGTCATCCCCGGGAAAATGGCCTCATAGCAAATCAGCGCGGCAAAGGGAGGAAGCCCGGGTAATGCGATAGTATGGAGGCCAACACCGGGGCTAAGATCAATACTTCCAGCGGTAATCTTCTTTAATGGTAGTACGTCTCGCATCGGGATATATTCTCCGAACGGGACGAGGTGCGCCTTGTCGTAATAAGCGACGACGTCATCGCTAGTGTTTACTACCTCTATACTATTCCAGATTCGCGCGACCGGGTCCGGTGGCGGGTTTGCCCGTAAGGCGCCGGTGATGACATAACCCCGCTCCGGCGCAATGGCGGCGATCTCCCGACGATGGGCCGCATCGCGATCAAGAAGGAAAGGGATAGCCGCTTCGGGCCAAACAACGGCGGTAATCGGGTGGGACGCCGGCGCGGCACTGAGACTGAGGAGCCGCCGGAAATTCGCCTCCGCTGCCTTGGGCTCCCATTTTGTCGTCTGGGGGATCGAGGGCTGCACCAGACGCAGCCAGATCCCGGTGTCGGCGATGGGCGACATTACCAGTTGAACCGTTCCCAAAAGGCCTGGGACGAGGATTAAAAGCATCGCCGCGATAGCCGGAGCCCAGCGTCCACGCGCGGAGATCGGGGGTTGAGGCGACGCCCCGAGCAAGGCCGGCAGTGAGGCGGCAAGGACCGTCACGAAGCTCAACCCGTAAATGCCGACCCAGGCGGCGGTCTGCAGCATTCCGATCGCACCCGGGAAGCCGCCAGACCACGTGGATCCGATCAAGTTCCAGGGGAGTCCCGTAAACGCATGGCCGCGGACCCATTCGGCCACGGTCCAAGTGATCGCGAATAGAAAGATCCGCGCGGTCCTGGGCAATCGCAGATGGTTGGTCGCCAGGTTGACCAGGAGAACAGCTGAGCCGGTGTAGAGAGCAAATGCTGCCGGCAGTCCTAGAGCCGCAATCGGCACGAGCCACCAGAAGGTGGCGATGTCGACAAACAGAGCAGCGGCGATCCAGTAGAGCCCGGCCACGAAGAAGCCAAAACCAAAAATATAGCCCAAGCCAAAGGAAGCACTCGGGCGAGCGCTGCCTTCCTCTAGCCAAAGAAGCCCGACAAAGGCGACGAGGAGCAGTGGCGACATATCCACCGGGGGCAGCGCGGCAGCCGCTCCGACCCCCAACAAAAAGGCCAGTCCATAGCGCCGCCAGCCCGATAATGCGGCGAGCTCGAAGGCAAGACGACAGAGGGGCGCCTGGATCGACGAACCGGATCTAACGCGGAGGATCGAGACCTCTGGCACTTGTCAGGCTCCGCCCGTGGCTGCGTCCGGCGAGCGGCGTACGCGCAGACGCTTGATTTTACGAGGGTCAGCGTCGAGCACCTCGAACTCAATTCCCGACGGATGTGGGATTACCTCGCCGCGCGTTGGTACGCGGCCAGCTAGGCTCGAAACCAGTCCGCCGAGTGTATCGACCTCTTCCTGCTCACCACTCGGGCGCAACCGAATACCCTGATGCTCTTCCAATACTTCAATCGGCGTGCGGGCGTCGGCGATCAGAGTGCCATCCGCTCGCTCTGCCAGTCTCGGCCCATCGGCGACGTCGTGCTCGTCTTCTATCTCGCCGACAATCTCCTCGATCAGGTCTTCGATCGTCACTAATCCGTCGATTCCGCCGAACTCGTCGGCCACCATTGCGATATGCGTGCGTGCCTGCCGCATCTGCACCAGAAGGTCAAGGATCGGCACCGAAGGGGCGACGAACAACACCTTGCGCAGCATCAGCGACAATTTTGTCTCTCGCCGCTCCGCCGCCGGCCCCAACAAATCCTTGGCGTGAACGAACCCGATTACGTTATCGAGCGTCTCGCGATAAACCGGAACCCGCGAGTGGCCCTGCTCGACCATAAATTTGACGACTTCGGGGAAGGAAGTCTCGACATCGAGGGCGACGATGTCGACCCGCGGCACCATCGCATCGGCGGCTGTCCGGTCGTGGACTTTGAGAATGTTGCCGATCAGCACGCGTTCTTGCGCACTGAGCGGGTGGGGGCCGTCCGCCGGCGGCTCCTCGATCATTTCGTCGATGGTCTCGCGCAAACTTTCGCCGTTGCGCGGACGCCGGATAAGCCTCAGGAGGTTCCGCAGACGGGCAAAGGACCGATCGTGCTCCGGCTGGCCGACAACTTCGGGCGATTGAGGATCGCTCATGCCCAAACGGATGCGGATATGGGTGTGGCCTGATCCGGATAGGGATCAGGAACCCCGAGCTTGGCCAGAATAACCCTCTCGAGGGACTCCATAATCGACGCCGCACCAGCCGTCTGATGATCGTAGCCGAGCAAATGAAGGACGCCGTGAACGATCATGTGTCGCAGGTGGTCGGCGAACGGCTTACTCTGCTCGGCCGCTTCGCGAGCCACCGTCTCGAACGCAACCACGACATCTCCAAGCAACAGCGGCGCGCCCGCCGGGGATCGCATTCCCGGCTCCCAAGCTGGAAACGCGAGTACATTGGTTGGCGTATCCTGCCCCCTGAAGAGGCTATTGAGCCGCTGCTGCTCGGCGTCGTCGGCAAGTACAATGCATAATTCGACCCGCGCCGGGGATGCCAACCCCGTTTTCGCGACCCCGATCGCCAGGGCGGCCCGAACAGCGTCGCGAGCAAGCCCGTCGGCGTCCGGGCATGCGTGCTTCCATCTGATGCAAGGCGAGACGACAGTGATCGCCGGAGCAGATTTCATTACGGCTCGTCGGCGCCTACCGCTCGCTCCCGTGCTTCGTATGCGCGCACGATGCGCGCTACGAGATCGTGCCGGACGACGTCCGCGTCGCTGAGCTTCACCGTGGCGATCCCACGAATTCCCTGCAAAGTTTCGAGCGCCTCGGCCAAGCCTGAGCGGGTACCTGCGGGCAGGTCGACCTGGGTCGGATCGCCGGTAACGACCATGCGCGAGCCCTCGCCGAGGCGCGTTAAGAACATTTTCATCTGAACAGGCGTCGTATTCTGCGCCTCGTCGAGGATAACGAAAGCGTGCGACAGCGTGCGCCCGCGCATAAAGGCGATCGGCGCAACTTCGATTTCGCCACTGCCGAGCCGCTTTGCGACCTGATCGGCCGGCAGCATCTCGTTGAGCGCGTCGAATATCGGCCTCAGATAGGGATCGACCTTGTCACGGAGATCACCCGGAAGGAAGCCGAGCCGCTCGCCGGCTTCTACGGCCGGACGCGAGAGAATGATACGCTCGACGCGCCCGGTCATCAGGAGGTCGACCGCCGCGGCAACGGCAAGATAAGTCTTGCCCGTGCCCGCAGGTCCAAGCCCGAAAACGAGCTCATTTTCGTGCAATGCTCTGATGTACAGGCTTTGCCCCGGCGAACGTGCTTCGATACGACGCTTGCGCGTACGGAACGCGGCATTCTCCTGCCAAAGATTGGGATCCTTTTCGGCAAGCTCGGCCGAGGCGAGTCGGATAGCTGCCTCCACCGCCGGCAGATCAACCTCCTGGCCCCGCTTGAGCCCGTAGTAGAGCTTCGACAAGGCCAGCCGCGCCACCCCCGTCGCTGAAGCCGAACCCGAGATCGCCAGCCGGTTGCCGCGGGTCACGACCGAAACGCCGAGCTGACGCTCGATCCGAGCGAGGTGTTGATCGCGCTCACCATAGAGCAGCGGGAGCAGCAGGTTGTCGTCGAATTCGAGCTGCGCGCGACCCTCGACCAGTTCGACGGCGAGCGCCTCGGAAGCGAACGCCGTCATGTCCCGACGGCCTCGACAAGGGAACCCGAAAGGCTATTGGCGCTCGCCTCTGAGATCAGTGCCGGGACGATCTCGCCGATTCTTTCCGCGGCTGTCGCGACATGTACGCTTTGCAGGTAGGGGCTGCGCCCAACCATCTGCCCATCGTGGCGGCCCGGCTTTTCCAAGAGCACCGTCAGGATTTTTCCAATGCAGGCTTCGTTGAACTGGCGTTTCTGCTTGTCCAGCGCCAGCTGCAGGGCCGCGAGACGATCGGACTTCACTCGCTCGGGAACCTGGCCGGCAGCGGATGCTGCGGGCGTGCCGGGCCGCTGGGAATATTTGAAGGAGTAAGCCTGGGCAAAACCGATCTCGCCGACGAGGTCGAGCGTAGCCTGGAAGTCCTCGTCGCTTTCGCCCGGAAAACCGACGATGAAGTCGGACGAGAGGGCGAGATCCGGGCGCGCCAGGCGCAGGCGCTCAATGATGCGCCTATAAGCATCGGCAGTATGACGCCGGTTCATAGCAGCGAGGATACGGTCCGAACCGCTCTGCACGGGAAGATGAATGTAGGGCATCAGCTCAGGCACGTCGCGATGAGCGGCGATCAGCTCATCATCGACATCTCGCGGATGCGAGGTCGTGTAGCGGATACGACCAAGGCCGGGCAGGCACGCGAGCTGGCGGACAAGTCCGCCAAGCCCGCAGGGCCCACCGTCCGGACCCTCCCCGTGATAAGCGTTTACGTTCTGGCCGAGAAGAGTGATCTCTCGTATCCCCGACGCCACCGCGCGACGCGCCTCCGTCAAGACCTGTGCGACCGGACGCGAGTACTCCGCGCCGCGCGTATAGGGGACGACGCAGAAGCTGCAGAACTTATCACATCCTTCCTGGATCGTGAGAAAGGCCGTCACTCCCTGTTGCGCCGACGGTTCAGGCAGGTGGTCAAATTTGGCCTCGACCGGAAAATCTGTGGCAAGGACGCCGCCACCAGGTCTACGCAAGGCCCGACCAATCAATTCCGGAAGCAGATGGTAGCTCTGTGGGCCGAACACGAGGTCGACGAACGGGGCGCGTCGGAGAACCTCGGCACCCTCGGCCTGCGCAACGCAGCCGGAGACCGCGACGATCATGTGACCGCCGCGCCGCGCCTTGGCCTGTTTCAGCTGGCGGACTAAACCGAGCTCGGAATATACTTTTTCGGCCGCTTTCTCGCGAATATGACAGGTATTGAGGATGAGCAAATCAGCGTCGTCTTGCGCATGCACCGCCAAATAACCTAGCGGTTTCAGAATATCTAACATCCGGGTCGAATCATAGACGTTCATTTGACATCCGTATGTCTTTATAAAGACGCCCTTCATTGTATTTTAGCTGACCATGTTAGAGGGAATTTCTACGCTATCAGGCCGCAGCTTTAGAAGTAATCTCTGGCAAACATTCTTTGCGCACGCTTGAAGCCGGCGGCATGGGTAGCGGCTGTGGCCGCCCGAAGAGCGCGCCAGCCATTCCGCCGGCAACGCGGGCGAAGCAGTAGCCGGCCAGCGCCTTGCGTGATCCGCAATCGGTAAGCAGAGTCGGCGGATGGAATTGGACCACGACCTCGACCGTGCCGAGCCCGATCATCCCCCAGAGGTGGGAGAGCAAATCCATCGCCCCGTACCACGCGACGAACGGGCGATACGCACGTCGGATCGGGATGCCGTCGAGCCGGGTATAGGCAAGCGAGACCGGCTGAACAACTACGGGCTCGATCCTCCCGCGCTGCGCAGCGGCGCCAAACAGCGCGGTCTTGAACGGCAGGATCCGGTTGCCGTCGCCGCTTGTCCCCTCCGGAAACAATATCAAGGCGTCTCCAGCGGCAAGCCTTTGGGATATCTCGTCGCGCTGGGTTGCCGTGCTGCGGATCCGCCGATCGACAAAGACCGTCCGCTGCAATTTCGCGAGCCATCCGAAAAACGGCCAATGCGCCACCTCGCTTTTGGCGATGAACGAGCCCGCAATAAGTGAGCCGAGGATCGCGATATCGGTATACGAGATGTGATTCGCCGCGAACAGGACGGGGCGCCGGGTCGTCGGCCTTCCGATCGTTCTGACCCGAAACCCCAGGAGTCTACAACACCAGCGGTGATAGAAGGTCGGCAGCGTACTTACCCAGCGGCAACCCAGGACCAACCCAATCCATTGCACTGGCATCAGAGCCAGCGTCCAGGCAAAATACAAGACTAGACGCGCGACCTTCAGCGTCGAAGAGCCCATCGAGTTAACCAGCCCATGTATCTCTGGATCGCCGTTCGTAGTGACGCGAGTATTTTTCCGTGATGAGATCGGTCTTGACGATGATGCAGACATCGGTGGTGTTGAACTGCTCGTCGATTACAGCTCCGTCACCGGTGAACCCGCCAAGGCGCAAATAACCTTTGATGAGCGGTGGCAGCGCGTTGAGCGCCCGCCCGGGATCGATCGCACCCATAGCGACCCGGCGCATGTCCACATAGCGCTCGTTCAGAGCGCGCGGCCGCAGCGCGGGCGGTGCCAAATGGTAGTAGTAGAGGTAGGAGAGCGGCAAGGCGAGCGCGCCGGGATCAGTACCTGGGAGGCTCGCGCAGCCAAACATCAGTGCGATGCCGTGATGAGATACGTAGGCCGCGATCCCACTCCACAGCAGCTGCATGGCCGGGCGCTGGCGGTAGGCGGCTTCGACGCAGGAGCGTCCGAGCTCGAGAATTTCGCCTGGATGGGCGGCGAGCGGCGTAATGTCGTACTCGGCTGCGGAATAGAAGCCCCCCAGACGGGCTGCCGCCTTTCGCCGGAGCAACCGGTAAGTCCCGACAACCCGGTCGTGGCCGCCCCCCCGGGCGTGGTCGAGGACCAAGAGGTGATCGCAATCGTTATCGAAGCGATCGACGTCGCGCCGCAGCCGCAGCATATGGGGCAGCGGGCGCGCCCCCAGCGCCTCGTAAAATATACGGTATCGTAACAACTGCGCGGCATCGATATCTTCGGCGGTCTCTGCCAGGCGGACTTGCAGCGGGCCCGACCAGAAGTCGACGACGCGGCCCGGCGCGGGTGCCGTCTCGGCGTCGATCGGTGGAGGCGATTCGATCGGCCGGACGGGCCGCTTTCCGGTCGCGGCACCGCTAATCATGCCGGTCGACCTCTGTCGACTTTGGGGCGGGAAGTCCAATGCCACCCGATACCGTCCGCGCCGGCACTCCGCGGTCTGATCGGTTTGAGCGGATCATTCCGTGCCGGTCCGAAGTTTGCGGTCACGTGGCACGGCGTAGAGTTCAAGCCGGTGACCAACGAGCTCGTAGCCAAGCTGATCAGCGACGATTTCCTGCAGTCTTTCGATCTCTTCGTTGCGGAATTCGATGACCCGCCCGGACTGCAGGTCGATTAAATGATCATGGTGCGCGCTCGGCATTTCCTCGTACCGCGAGCGGCCATCACCAAAATCATGCCGCGCCAGGATACTCGCCTCTTCAAATAGACGGACGGTCCGATAGACCGTGGCGATGCTGATGCGCGCATCGATCGCGGTAGCTCGCCGATAGACCTGCTCTACATCGGGATGATCAGCAGATTCCGATAGAACGCGGGCAATTACCCGACGTTGCTCGGTCATCTTGAGACCTTTGTCGAGGCAGAGCTGCTCTAGCCGCGAGATCATCGCGTCTCTATCGTGGCATAGCTCATCCATAGATACTATACCCGAATCCGGGCGGAGAGCCTATGTCCCAACGGCACGGTAAGACCGGGCACCGCGTCATCGCGATTGTATAACAGCCCCTTCGCGAAGTCGGCGCGCTCGTTAGCCCCGGGGGCGCCGCGCCCGCGTGCCTAACCCGATCTCCTTCGCCAGCCGGCTGCGCTGGCGTGCATAATTTGGCGCCACCATCGGATAGTCGGTCGGCAGTCCCCAGCGCTCGCGATAACCCTCGGGAGTCATGTTGTAGGCGGTCTTCAAGTGCCGTTTTAGCATCTTCAGCTTTTTACCGTCCTCCAAGCAGACGATGTAATCCGGATAGACGGATTTCTTGACCGGGACGGCCGGCTGAGGGCGTTCCGCCGGTGCCGGCGGTGCCGTGCCGATATTCGCCAACGAATTATATACTTGGTTGATCAGCTGCGGCAGATCTCCCACCGATACCGTATTGTTGGAGACGTGTGCGGCAACGATTTCTGTCGTCAACGCCAGCAAATCGCTGCTTTGGTCGGGGCTGTTCATTTTGCGAATCCCACCGTGGAGTCTGATTCCCAAATATAATTAACAATCCGCGACGAAGCAATCCGGTCAACACCCGATTTCTTTCAATTGTGAATGCGGCGGCAAGAACAGTCGGCGGCCGCTGTCAACAAGGCGAGAGGTAAGCGCCGGGTTCGGCCAACTCAAGAGGCGGCCGAGGTGCCGGTGAGCTCAAGGCGCAGGACGAGCGCATCTGCCGAGTTCCGAGTTCGGCGATAGTAATTCCGGCGCCGGCCGACCTGTAAAAAGCCTCGCGCGGCGTAGAGCGCCAAGGCTGCGATGTTGTCTACTGCGACCTCGAGGACGATGCTTTCAGCACTGCGCAGACGTGCCTCGACGCATATGGAATTCAGAAGAGCCGCACCGACTCCTTCGCGCCGTCGCTCGGGCAAGACCCCCAGCGACAGGATCTCACACTCTTTGTGCAGGTCTCGCGCCAAAGCGAAACCGGCGGGCGCCTCGTTCTCCCAAGCGATTCGGCCGAAAAATCCGGCGGTGCCCAGTATCTCAACGATCGCTGAGGGATCCCATGGATCCTCGGGGAAGCACACGCGGTGCAACAGCGCCACCGGGCCGGCCATGAGACAAGACACTTGCTCGAGACGGCGGCTCATCGGCCAACTCGTGGGCCCCGTTTCGAAAAGCTGACGTCTGGAGGACGAAGATAGAGTGGCACCGGCTGGGCACTCTGCGCGTGCAACAGCCAGCGGCAGAGAGCGGCTCGCAAAACTCCAGCCGCATCGGCTGCAGAACCCGCCGCCACCATCGTATCCGGGCGTTGTGACAGAGTGCTTCCGGCGCGTTGCGCCGCATCGCCAGCGACGAGCAGGGGTGCTGCGCCGATGATGCCGGTTAGCCATCCATTGAGCGCCGCGGGCATAGTCGCCGTCGGGTCCTCGAGTGCAACATGCGCATGATCGAAGAGCTGTACATACAGGTCTTCACGCCTGCTTTCGAGCGCGATGAGGATGAAGCCGGCGCCAAGGGAGGACCCCGCCAAGGCGGCAGCGACCGCCTCGAAGCCGGTCACGCCGATCACCCGTGCGCCGGTCGCGCGCGCTATCCCGCGAGCGGCCGCTAGCCCGATACGGATGCCGGTGAAGCTGCCGGGTCCAACCGTCACCCCAATAATGTCGAGTGCGGAAGCCGGCAACCCCGCCCTGCGCATCACCGAATCTACCATTGGAAGCAGTTTCTCGGCTTGGCCGTGCATTGCCGTATCGGACTCGGCGCCGAGCACCGTCTCACCCGAGGCCACCACAACCGAGCAGCCCGATCCAGCCGAATCGAGTGCCAGGACAACCGGATCCCTCGGCACTCCGGTCACGTAATTCCCGTTATGGTCCAGCCGTCGCGGTTCCCTACGTACCCGCTTTGCCTCCGGCAGACCCCTTTCATCGCCTCACTTTATACCGCTCGCACCTCGATCACCTCGGGGATGTAGTGACGGAGCATGTTCTCGATGCCTGCCTTTAGGGTTGCCGTCGAGCTCGGACACCCTGAACATGAGCCCTGCATGTGGAGATAGACGACACCGTCCTCGTAGTCTTGAAAAATGATGTCGCCCCCGTCCTGAGCCACTGCGGGGCGCACGCGCGTCTCAAGCAATTCCTTGATCTGAGAGACGACTTCGTCCTCGTCTTCGGATCCAGCTTCAACCACCGCGCTGTCGGCCGCGGTGGCGAGCAGCACCGGGCGACCGGAAGTAAAATGCTCCATGATCTCGGCCAGGATCGCCGGTTTTAGCTGGTGCCAATCGCCGTCCTCGCTTTTGGTCACGGTGACAAAGTCGGCACCAAGGAAGACCCCGGTCACTTGCGGGAGGGCAAAGAGCCGTTCGGCGAGCGGCGAGCGTTGCCCCGCCGCCTCCGCCGAGGTGAAGTTCGCGGTGCCCGAAGACATGACCTGGCGCCCCGGCAGGAATTTAAGGGTCGCCGGATTCGGCGTCTGCTCGGTTTGGATGAACATCGCGATGGCTCCGAGAGCGATAAGACACAATAGATGTCTAAGCATGGGGGCTCAGCGCCCCGAATCAACCCTGTGTCGGATGTCGAGCACCGCAAGCCGCCTCAACTCACGGCGTCAAGCTGCTCAAGTGTGAGCCCACCAGGGACAATCGTGATCGGGATGCGCAAACGCGCAGCCGCCTGGCCCGTCAGATAGGTGATCAGCGGCCCCGGACCCTCCGGATCGGTTCCTGCTGCAAGCACCAGGATCGAGATGGGCTCTTCGGCGATCAGGGCCAGCAACTCGTCGCGGCGACGGCCCTCACGAATGTAGACGATCGGCATCGTGCCGGCGATTGGCGCGATTTCCTCGCACAGGCGCTGCAGTATCTGTTCGGCCTCCTCGCGGCGTTCCTCTCGCGCCAGGTTTTCTATCGCCACCCAATGCTGAAGCTCCGAAGGTTCGATCACGTAGAGGAGCGCGATGCGGCCGCCGGTATGGGCAGCGCGCCGCGCAGCGTAGTGCAGGGCCGCTTGGAGCTCCTCGGACTCGTCGACCACAACCAGAAAGACGCGCGGTTTTGTAGTTCCTTCCATCGGGCCCATCTCCGCTCCTCAGCCAGGATCAGGCGCTTCTGAACGGCAGGCTCGCGAGCCATCCTGCCACCACCGCAGTCAACACTGCAACAATCCCGTAAAGCCCGGGCTGTCGAACAGCAAAGCCGAAAACATCGGCATCGATCCCCACTTTTGAAACCACGAGCGGGGTCGTCTGGCCACTGACGACATCCTTGTCGCGGACGAGGAACACGGCCACGAGGTAGGTTCCGGTCGGCACGTTCGAAGGAAACTCGATCGTCGTACGAAACAGCCGTTCGCCGATGAAATGAACCTTTCCCACAGCGCTCGGGAACAATTTGGCGCGTTGTTGCGCCGCAATCAGCGCTGCAGCAAAGCTATCGACGATTTCACGGGGTGCGTCGCTCTCAGCTTTTATCTCCAGGTTGGCAACGCCGAGGCGGTAGAGCGCTGCAGCGCCGGGCGAGACGATCTCATCGAGCGGGCGGCTAGCCGCGACGAAATAGAAGCTCGGCACGTTGGCAAAGGTTATCTCCTGCGAATTCATCCAAATGCCGGCGACCCTGCTCTTGCGTCGAACCGTCATCTCGCGATCGGGACCGCGCACGACGACCGCGACGTCGCCGGGAGCATCGATGGCGCCGAACAGAACAACCGAGGCGCCAGTAAAACCGGTTGTGATTGCAATCAAATGGCTGGTCAAATCAGCGGAAAGAGCTTCGGCACGCGGGGGCGCGGTCCACGGGAATGTCAGCGCCAGCAGGGGGAGGCACCAGCCCCAGAGTCCAACCGCCAACCCGGCCCGGCTCATTCCTTCTCCGAAGCAATGGAGTACAGATCGGGCGGACGGACGGTCAGGTCGAAGGCAAGCTTCGCCGCCACCGCCAACACCATTAGGGCGAGCAATAGGCGAAGTTGATCGCCGCGGAGGCGCGTTCCGAACTGGCTGCCAATTCGCGCTCCGATCACCCCGCCGACAAGCAAGACGAGGGCGAGGACGGCATCGACCGTACGGTTGGTGTAAGCCTGCAGCAGCGTGACATTGGCAGCCACGAAGATGATCTGCAGCAGCGACGTTCCCGGCACCACTGCGGTCGGCATGCCGAGCATGTAGATCATCGCCGGCACCAAGATGAAGCCCCCGCCGATCCCCAGAATTGCGCTAAGCACGCCGATAACAAAGCCGAGGCCGATCGGCAGCAGAGCGCTGATGTAAAGCTTCGATCGGCGGAAGCGCGCCTTCAGCGGCAGCCCGTGCATCCAGTTGTGCTGATGCAGCTTGCGCCTCACGGCTCCGGGTCGATGGAGCCGCAGCTGGGTGCGGAGGCTCTCGACCATCATCAGCGCGCCGAGGGTCCCGAGCAGGAGCACGTAGGAAAGCGAGATCGTCAGCTCGATTTGTCCGAGCTGCTTTAGCAGCGTGAAGATCCACACGCCCAAAAACGAGCCGGCGAGGCCGCCTACCAGCAGCACGTAGCCCATTTTGAAATCGACATTCCCGCGCCGCCACTGCGCGAGAACCCCCGAGACTGAAGCGCCGACCAGCTGGTTGGCGGAGGAGGCGACGGCGACCGTCGGCGGCACGCCGATAAAGATCAACAGGGGAGTGAGCAGGAAGCCGCCACCGACGCCGAACACCCCTGACAGAAATCCGACCACTCCGCCAAGACCGAGCAGGACGAAGACATCGACCGACACCTCGGCGATCGGCAGGTAGATGTCCATGTGATGGAAAGCGCCGGTCTTGCGTTGTGTTTCGCGCGCTGCTCTGCGACGCAGCGCTTAGGCGCTCACCTTACAACCGGCGCCGCGGCGGGGAAAGCGCGAACCCGGCGAATTTTCCCGGCGAGCGGGATGCTAGGACTCGCTCAACCCCTCTTGCGGGTCGCCGCCGAGGGCGCGGATCAAGGCCATCAGCTCTTGGGTGGCATCGGCAAGGCGCACATTGTCGGTGCCGCGCAGTACCAGGGTCACGCCGAAGTCGCCGCGCCGAAAATAGGGATAGGAGCCGATTTCGAGTTCGGGGTAACGCGCCTGCAATGCCCCCAGATCCTTTGCCAATGTACCTTCGGCGAGGTGGCAGCTGACGCTGCGGCTGCGCACTTTCTCACCGCCAATGAGGCGGTGCTTCAGCTGCTCGAAGATCCCCTGCATGATGCTCGGCACACCCGGCAAGACAAAGACATTGCCGATCTGGAACCCCGGGGCACGCGAGATCGGGTTGGGGAGAAGCGTGGCGCCCTCGGGAACCATCGCCATCCGCAAGCGCGCCTCATTCAGATGACCGGGCGGGTAATGGGTTTCGAGCAACCGCTTCGCCTCGGGGTGCACGATCAGCGCTAACCCGAACGCATCGGCGATGCACTGGGCTGTGATGTCATCGTGAGTGGGGCCGATCCCCCCGGTGGTGAAGACGTAATCGAAAGTACGCCGCACCTCGTTGACGGCGGATACGATGACGCCGGAATCGTCGGGGATCACCCGCGCTTCCCGCAGCCGTACGCCGACCTCGTTCAGTCCTTGAGCGAGAAAACTGAGATTGGCGTCCTGGGTGCGTCCCGACAGGATCTCGTTGCCGATGATCAAGACGCAGGCGGTGACGATTTTGGGCTCGCTGGTCGTGATCCTCTCCTCTGGTTTCTCGGCGGGCGATGGAGCACCCCTTCATAGGCAAAGGCGCGGGCCGGCACAATTGCCGGCGCCGCCTGGTTGGAGGATTGCCGGGCAGCACCTCAGCGCCTACCTTGAGGCGGAGGCGTAATGCCCATCCGACCTCGGAATGATGATGCGTAACACACTGAGCGCGCCACGGGATACGATGATGGGCCTCGCGCCGTCGGAAGCGCGCGACGGCCGGATCAAGATCCACGGGCCCGAGGCGTTCGAGGGGATGCGGCAGGCGGGTCGACTTGCCGCCGAGACGCTCGACTTCATCACCCCTCATGTCCGTCCAGGGGTCGCCACCGATGAGCTCGACGCCCTGTGCCACGGCTTCATCGTCGGTCACGATGCGATCCCTGCGCCGCTCAATTATCGCGGCTTCCCGAAATCGATCTGCACCTCGATCAACCACGTCGTCTGCCACGGCATCCCGGGCGAGCGGCGGTTGATGGAGGGCGATATCCTAAACATCGACGTAACCGTGATCCTCGATGGCTGGCACGGTGATACGAGCCGCATGTTTTTTGTCGGCGAGCGGATCCCGGTCAAGGCGCGGAGGCTGGTCGACGTAACTTACGAAGCGATGATGCGCGGCATCGCCGTCGTGCAGCCCGGCGTTCGCATTGGTGCCATCGGCGACGCGATCCAGCGTTATGCCGAGAGCCATCGCTACTCGGTGGTGCGGGACTTCTGTGGGCACGGCGTCGGGCGGGTATTTCACGACGCCCCCTCGATCCTGCATTACGGCCATCCCGACGAGGGGCCGGTGTTGCGCGAGGGCATGTTCTTTACGGTCGAGCCGATGATCAACGCGGGCCGCTGGGAGGTGAAAATCCTCAGCGACGGCTGGACCGCGGTGACCAAGGACCGCTCGCTCTCGGCGCAGTTCGAGCACACGATCGGGGTGACCGCGACCGGCTACGAGATCTTCACGATCTCGCCGGCCGGCCTCCACCGGCCGCCCTACCCGATCAGCGGTCCGGCAGAAATGCGCGCGACAGGACTTCGTCCGGGGTAAAGGGACAAAGTTCGGGGAAAGCCTCCTCAGCGAGACCGGTCTCGGCAATTGCTCTGGCGCGGGCAATGGCGTAGGCATCCGATAACATGGTCGCCGCCTTAGGCCGAAGGCTCGGTGACTCGGCGAGAACCTCTTCGATCTGAAGCCGCTGCTCGTCGATTGTTGCCGACCAACTCCTCGATCGGGCGCTAGGTTGATGACGCCATTTCAACAGGTGCGTTACCAACACCGCGAGCCGGCGGCTGAGTTCGCGCCGGTCGCTGCGCCCCATGCCCTCGATCTCCTCGGCTATGTTGGCGATGTCGATCTCGGAGAGTTTGCCGGCGCGCAGAAGGCGGCTTTGCTCGATGGTCCAGGCATAGAAGTCTTCTTCATAGTCAACCGAGTTGCGGGGCATCACCTTTCCTCCAGGCGCCGGCGATCTTACCACAGCCCTAGGGAGAAAGGCGCACCGCGCTGTGGGCGCTGCGACCCTGGGCGTCGATCACGGTAAGCTGCACGAAGCCGATGCCTTCGGGCAACCAGGAGACCGGCCGGCGCCGCGGATCCGGCGGCAGCGGTTTGCCGTCGACCAGCCACTGTAGCGGCCGCTTGCCTCCGGCCGCCTCGAGCGGCAGCTCTTCGCCATGCCATTCGATTAGCGCTCCATCGGGTGGATAGACGATCGTCGGGCCGCCGGTTTGCGATGAGGTTGGCGCGAGCGGGCCCGGATCGAGGCGCCGCAGTCGCGCCGGGAGATCATTACGCCCGACCAGCAGCGCCCCGGGAGGAGCCGGCCACCTGGGTTGCAGCTGCGACGGACCCAAAAGGTCGGCGATCTTGAACACGACCGGTGCGGCGGTCAGCCGACCGCTGCTGCCCGGCATTGGCGTGCCGTCCGGCCGGCCGGCCCAGACGCCGATGGTCACTTCGGGGTCGTAGCCGATCGCCCAGAAATCACGATAGCCGTATGATGTCCCGGTCTTGAAGGAGAGCCTGCGGCCGCGGCGAACCTCGGCGGGCAAGACGCCGGGCGGGGGTGGCGCATCGGCCAGGATGTCGTTGACGTACCATGCCGCGAGCGGCCCGAAGATCGCTGCTCCCGAACTCGCCGGATCGCTCGCGCGATAGCGCAACGGCTCCACCTCGCCGCCATTCGCCAGCGCCGCGTAGAGCCGCACGAGGTCGGCGAGGGTGATCCCGGCGCCGCCGAGTGCTACCGCCAAACCCGGCTCGACGGCCGGCTCAGGCAGCCGCAGTCGGATGCCGGCGGCGGCGAGCGCGGCGATAAACCGCCCCGGGCCGAGCCGGTCGAGAACCGCGACTGCCGGCAGATTCAGGGAATATTGCAGCGCCTCCCGCGCCGTCACCTCGCCCTGAAAGCGACCATCGAAATCGGAGGGCGCGTAGTCGCCGAAATATCGCGCCCGGTCCTCGAGCACGGTCTCAGGATGGATGATCAGGCGATCGAACCCCAGTGCGTAAATAAACGGCTTGAGCGCCGATCCGGGCGAGCGCACGGCACGCGCCATGTCGAGCGCTCCGCGCCGGGTCACAGAGACAAAATCGGCGTTGCCGACATAGGCAAGCACCCGGCGGTCGCGGTTGTCGACAACGACCGCGGCGAAGCTAGCCTCCGAATCGAGCCCTACGACCTCCCGCGTGAGCAGCGCTTCGATCCGCTGCTGCAGCAGCGGATTGATCGTCGTGCGGTGGGTCAGTGCCGCCGGTTGCTCGTCGCGCAGTTTGCGCGCGAGATGCGGTGCACGAAACGGCATCGGCAGCCGCACCCGCGGAACCTCTTCCGCGCGCGCCTCGGCAAGCGTGGCAGGCGAAATCACATCCTGCTCCGCCATGCGTAGTAAGACGCGATCGCGCGCTGCGCGGGCCGCTTCGGGATGCCGGTCGGGGCGGAGCCGCTCCGGCGAGCGCGGGAGGGCGACAAGCAGCGCCGCCTCGGCAGCGGAAAGCCGGGCGGGCTCCTTGCCGAAATAGGCGAGGCTGGCCGCGCGCACGCCCTCGAGATTGCCGCCGAACGGCGCCAAGGTCAGGTAGAGGCCGAGCACCTGGTCTTTCGACATTTGGCGCTCAAGCGCTAGCGCCTTAGCCATTTCGCCGAATTTGGCGGCGAGTGAGCGCGGGTGGGGTTCCAAGAGACGCGCGACCTGCATTGTCAAGGTCGAGGCGCCCGATACGACATGCCCGCTGATCGCGAGCTGGATCAGCGCCCGCGACGCCGAGAGCGGGTCGACGCCAAGGTGCCGTTCGAAACGCCGGTCCTCGGCGGCGACCAACATTCGGCGATAGAGCGGATCGACCGCGGCCGGCTCAATCGGCAGGCGCCATTTGCCGTCCGCCGTCAGGAAGCCGCGCAGGATCGAACTGTCGGCCGCGAGAATGAGCACCGATGCGCTGCGGGCGCGGTCGAGTGTCGGCGTTGGAAGAAGGAGGTCGATCACCACTGCGGAGACGCAAGAGGCGATTGCCGCACAGAGCCAGCCCCTCACCCTCCCGCTGCGCGGGGTTGTGCAAGCGGATTGAGGGGTGACAGGATGGACCGGCTGGATGGGTGACACTTTGGTTCATTCAGCATCAGGGTTGTTGTGGTTGATGGGCCGGTGGGGTTGTGGGGATCGCGGCAGCGATCTCCATCAAATCCACGGGTCTGTTTGCCCCGCGGATCGGACGGGGGCTGAGCCGGCGCTGCTGGGGATGGATGTATCCGAGCTCGACCTGAGCGTAACGCACCAGCCAGTCGCCGCTCTGGGTCTCGGCGACGCCAACCGGTTCGCCGATCAACGCTTCGCCGACGAAGATCAATTCGCCCGCCCATTTGATCTGGCCGTTGCTGCGGACGCGGCGGATTGCGACATCCGCGTCATAGCTCGGATCGGTGAGCCGATCCGGGTAGCGCCGCGGCGACGGCTGGTACAGCGACGCCGGCGTCTTCTGGCCCAGCGCCTCGTGCGGTCGCTCGTTGTTGTAGATGGCTCGGAAGTCGTCGAACCGCTGTTGCTGCGCCGGCCCGCTATCGGCCGGTGGCGTTGCGGTCTCTTCCTTGAGCGTACGATGGACCCGCTCGTGACGCCCATTCTGCTGCGGCTTGCCGGCGACGATCCGCTCGGGCGTGATGCCGAGCTTGATCCACCACACCGCCAGCCGCGACAATCCACCCACCCCGGGCGACGCGAAAGGCGGACCGTTGTCCGAACGGATCGCCTGCGGCAACCCATGCTCCTTGAATGCCGCCTCGAAGATCGGCCGCACGTTCTGCTCATCTGGACGGGCCACCGCCTGACAGCGCAACAGGTAACGGCTGTGCGCGTCACTCAGGGTGAACGGATCGCACCGCCGGCCGTCTGCGGTGCGGAACCAGCCCTTGAAATCGGTGCACCACACGTCGTTGGCCGCCGCCACCGCGGCAAAAGGCTGGGTGTAGGCCGGACAATGCCGCCGCCGGCGCGACCGACCGACCAATCCCTCGTGCCGCAGCCAATCCCCAATCGTACTCGCCGCCGGGACCGGGAGCTCCGGATGGAGCGCACCCAGCTTCACCCGCAGCTTCTTGGGTCCCCAACCCCAGCGCTCGCGCAAATTCAGCACCGCTTGCACCACCGCGACATCATGGGCTTGGCCGTGGCGCAACGGCGCATGCGAGCGCTCCCGCAAGCCCGCCGCGCCGTCACAGCGATACCGCCCGAGCCACTTGTAGCCGGTCTTGCGGCTGATCCCGTACTCGCGGCACAGCGCCGTCATCGCATCCCCGCCGGCCAAAACCCGAGCGATAAACTGGATCCGTTCGTCCATCTGACAGGTCTCTCTCCATGGCATCGGCAGGCCCCTCCCGCCGACAGTCCAAACCTGTCACCTATCCACCCGGTCAACTCTGTTACCAATCTATCCGGCTCGTACAGGGTCCCTCCCCCTCCCCGCATGCGGGGAGAGGGCTGGGGTGAGGGGCCTCCTACCGGACACCGACGGTAAGCTTGCCCATCGCGGTGCGCCCGGTGGTCTCGGGCTCGTACATGTCCTCGACGACGAGAGCGGGGTAATGGAATTCCCCGGCGGTCACGGCCCGCACGATATAGGCGAGGGTGAAGTCCTTGGCGCCGTCCCTCAGATCGAGGGCTGCGACATAGCGATCGTCGCGCTCTTCGGTGTAGGTCGCATCGCTGAGATTGGGAAGCCAGGAGTAATCCGTGGTCGAGCGCCCCTTCGACACCGTCGCCGTCTCGATCTCGAAACCGGCAGGCAGCAGATCGACGATGAGGACTTGGGCGGCTTGTGAGGCATCGGTCCGCGTGCCCTTGATCACCACGACGAAGAGATCGGTCTGCCGCGCCTTGCGCAAATCGGCTTCCGTGCCGTCAGGTCGGTAGACGCTGCGAGTCACCGCATAGCCCTTGCTCTCGGCCGGCAGATCTCCCCGCGGCACCCCGGTGATTGACACCGAACGCCAAACCGGTGCGCCCCCCCGATTGGTTATCGTCTGGTCTGGACCGCCGAAGCCGAGCCGCCGGCGCTGGTAGAACGGCGTGCTGCGGGTTTCCGGTGCGGCGCTCCCGGTTGCGACGGTCATCTCACCGCCCCCGGCGCGGACCGCCGCCTCGGCCGCCATCAAGAGCCATGCCTGCTCCTGCGTGCTCGTCCGCGCAGCCCGGGTGAAGCGCTCGGCGATCCGGTCGATGACCGCGGTCAGCCGCGTGCGGCTGCCGGGATTGGCGGCGGCAAAGGCGAGCACCGCTGCGTTGTCGCGCAACTCGCTGCCATAATCCACATAGCGGATCGCCGCTGGCCGCGGCAGCCCCGGGACCAGCGCTGCGTCATAGGCCGCAGCCGCCCGCGCGGCATCGCCGTATTGCTCCAGCGCAGCTGCAACCTGCGCCTTGGCGAGCTGCGTCGGCAGCCGCGCCAATTGCGTGTCGTTGAAATAGCGCAGCCCGTCGAGATCGTCGGATTTGGCGCGTGCAAGCACGTAATGAGCATAGGCGACCGCCGGCAAGTCGCTCGTCTCAGGGTGCTCCTGGCGCACGTAATCGTGCAGCCAGCTGACCGCAGATTTGATCGCGAACTCGGGCACGTTTTTGCCGTGCTCCTTGGCGCGGATCAGAAAGTCGGTGGCGTAGGCGTCGAGCCAGGGCACGGTGTCGCCGGTGTCGCTCCATACCCCGAAGCTCCCGTCCGACCGCTGCAATTCGACGACATGGCCGATCGCGCGGTCGAGCGTCTCCGCCGTCGCCGGGCCCGAATCGGCATGCCAAAGCCGCGCCACCTCCTCGACATAGAGCAGCGGCATCGCCCGGCTCGTCGTCTGCTCGAGGCAGCCATAGGCGTAGCGCTCGAGCGCCCGCAACAGACCAGGAACGTCCCAATCGGGCCGCGGACTGACGCTCAGCAGCGCCTCGGCCGTGCCCGGCAGGAATTCGGCTGCCGCGCCATCGTCGAGGGTGACACTTTCTCCCGGCTGCAGTCGGCCGACGAAACGCCGGAGCTGATAGGCTTGCGCCGGCCGCACACCGACCGTGAAATCCCGCGCGATCTTCAAATCGCCGGGCCCGGAAAGTTCCAGCTTGAGGGTTGCATTGCCCGGGGTCGTGGCCGACAGCATAAAGCCGTCGGCAAAAGTGCCGCCCGGGGCGAGGTGCACGGTACGGTTCACCGGGGTGGAGAAGCCGGCAGCACCGGTCGCGGACAGCGCCAAGCGATAATCTCCCGCCGCGCCTTCGAGGTTATTGATCGTGACCCCGACGCGGGCGGCATCCCCAGGAGCGAGAAAGCGCGGCACTGACACGGTCGTTACTACCGGGTCGCGGACGGTCATCGCCGCCACCCCCGAACCCACCTTGTGCGCCGAAAACGCGACGGCCATCAGCCGCAGCTGGCCCTGGAAGTCGGGAATGTCGAAACGGACCCGTGCCGCGCCGTCGGCATCGAGACGGACGATGCCGGAAAACAACGCGACGACTTTGCTGCTCTTGTCCGGCAGCCCGGCGACCGAGCGTTTGGCAAAGCTGTCGCCACCGCTGCGCAGGACCCCGATGGCGTTCGCCCGCGCGTCGATCAGCCTGCCGTAGAGGTCGCGCAACTCGACCCCGAGCTGGCGCTTGCCGAAATAGTATTTCTCGGGCGCGGGGCTCTCGAACTCGGTCAGCTTCAAGACCGCCTCGTCGACCGCGGCGAGAGTGACGTAAGCCTCCTCGCCGGCGGCGAGCCCGGCCACCTTGACCGGGATCTCGACCGGACTGCGCGGACGTGCCACCGCGGGCCCGGAAAGGGCGGCCACGAGGGTGCGAGGAGCGCTGTCGATCGCGAGCCACGCGACCCCGACAGCTCGCCCCGGGCCGCGCTGCTGCGGCCCGGGATTATCGGATGGGCGATAGGCACTGACCAGCGCATAGACCCCGCTGCCCCAAGACGCATCAACCGGAATGTCGATCGTGGCACCCTCGGCCGGTAAGCTCAGCGGGCGCAGCGACAGGATCCGATCCGAGGCGATCGCCAGCTCAACCTCGCCGGCGAAGGGTGCCTTGACAAATAGCTTGGCGGTCTCCCCCGCTTGATAGCTGGGTTTGTCGAGCGCTGCCTCGAGCTTGTCCGGCACGTCGGGCAGCGCGGCCTCGACCCACCACCCGACATGAAAGCGCAGGCTCGACTGCGCACCGGTCGCCGCGTCGGTCACCTCCCAGCGATAGCGACCGGCCGGGAGCTGACGGCCGAGCTTCGCCGGACCGTCGGCGCCGGCATCGACCGTGCCGGCATCAATCGGCTGGCTGCGGATATGCGATTTGTGGCGCCAGGTGCCATTGACCGAATACCAGCGATATTCCCAGGTCTCGCGCAACAGCTCGAGGCGCAGGCCCTTCGCCATGATCGGGGTGCCAGTCGGGTCGAGCGCGATCACCTCGAGCGTCGCCTCGGCACCCTCAGGGACCGCATCGGCGCCGGCTGGTGAGTGCAGCCCGATGTAGAGCGCCCGTTGCCGAATCGGCCGAGTCAAGGTCTCGGAGACGGCGCGGCCGCTCGGCTCGAAGACCCCGACCCGGATCGTCGCCGCGAGCGGGCGGGTGAGATCGGGCAAGTCATTCAGCGCTACAGACAGCTTGGCCTTGCCGTCCTCGTCAGTCGCAGGCGCCTCGACGTCGCGGCGGTTGCCGCTGAACTCCTCGCCGACCATTCCGAACTGGAAGTCCGGATAATTCGGGAAAGGGTTGTCGTCGAGGGCAATCATCGCCTCGGCCTCGATCCCCAAACCGGCCCCTGGCGCGCCATAGTAGTAGCGCGCCATAACCTCGACCGGAAAGGCTTCGCCCGGACGGATCGGCTGCTCCGCGGCAGCCAGCTCGACCTTGAGCTGCGGCGGGATGAAATCCTCGACCCTGAACTCGGCCGTGCCGATCGGTGGCGCCTTTGGGTCAACGCGCAATTCGACATGCCAGGCGCCGATGCGCGCGTCGCGCGCCAGCGCGAAGCTCTGATGGTGCGCTCCTAGCTGATCCCTCGCGAGTTGGCGCTTCTCGACCTCGATCCCGTCTGGCCGCAATAGCCGCAGACTGATCGGCAGGCCGGTGATCGCTTCGGCTTTGTCGTCGCGCACCAGCGCCATCAGCTCGACCGACTCGCCGGGCCGGTAGATGCCGCGATCGGTGTAGAGGAAGGCATCAACGGGGCCGGGTTGCGCCCGGCCGCTGACCCCGCGGTCGCTCAGGTCGAAGGCGGCACGGCCGACCTCGAGAAAGTTGAAATCATTGTCGGCGCCGAGCGCGGTCACCACGAAAGGCTCGTCGCCGCCACGGCCGCGCAGCAACCCGCCGGGGATGCGGGCAATCCCGCCGGCGTCGCTGGCCGCCGCCGCCAGCTCACCGTTGTTGCGGGCGTAGAGCCGTACCGCCACACCGGGCAGCGGCTTGCCGTCGGCGAGCGAGCGGACGTCGACCGCCATTCCGTCCGTCCCTTTGTAAACCGCAAGCCCGAGATTAGAGACGAGGACCCAGTTCGTCGCCGGTTCGGCGTATTCGTCTTGCCGCAGATCGGCGCGCTCGGCGATCGCGAGATAGATGCCGGGTCCTTTCTCGCGCAGCATGTCCTTGAGCGGGATCGCTGTCGTCACCGGGCGGTTGCGCTCGCCCGATATCGCCATATCGCCCTCCCACACCAAGCTGCCGGTGCGGTTGACGAGCTCGTCGATTTCGTAGGTCGAAAAGCTCATCGTCAGCCGCTCGGCATCGATGCTCGGGACGAGGTTGCGCTCGTTGACCCGCACCAGCCGCAATTTGACTTTGTCGAGGTTGATCGTCGTCAGCGGCAGCCCCGATGTCCCCTGCCTCGGCAACACGTAGCCGGTGCCGGAAAAGCGCAGCTGCGGCTTGCGATCGGGGACGACGATCCGGGTCGCGAATTTCTCAGCCATCTGCTCGCCGGTCGCAGCGGGGAGCCCGCTGAGGACCTCGACGTTGTAGATGGTGCCATGCTTCATGCCGTCGAGGCACAGCGTGTCGTCCCGTGCGGTAACGATGCCCTCGAGCTTGGGCTCGCTGCGCACGAAGGCGCTGTAGGAGATGTCGGCTTTTGTCGCGATCTTTTCGTTGAAGCGCAGGCAGGCGCGGGCGGCGTCCGCCTCGGCCTGAACCTCGACTTTGGTGACCCGGAAGGCGATGAGCCGGCGCAGCTCCTCGGCGCGCTCGACGATCGCCGAGAGCCGGGTAAAGCCGAGCCCGGCTTCGAACGCGGCGAGCGCCTCTTTCAGCTTGTCGTGGCGGTCGTAGTCATGGCCGATGACAAAGAGCGCCGCACCGCGCTCGACCGGGTCGGTCGACTTCAGATAGGCGTTGTAGGCGCTCGCTATTGCGTGGTCGTCCTGCCCAGCGAGCTCGCTCTGAGCGAGCCGCAGCCAGACGAGACCGTCATCGGCACCATTAGCGATGGCGCTGCGCAGCCTGCCGATCGCTGCCCGGTAATCCTTGGCCTGATATTCGATCTCGGCCGCCCGCCGCAGCCCGGCGACGAGGTTGGGCTGTTTCTTGTTGGCCGGGATGCCGTCGATCAGCTCCTTGCGCCAGTCGCGTGCGGCGTCGGCCAGCTCCTTCGATTTGTATTCCTGCGCCAGCGTCGGCGCGGCGATGCAAACAAGCCAAAGCACCAACAGCGAGCGCAGCATCGATCACCCCCCCAATGCGGTGTCTCACGCTAGCATTACGGCGTCAGCAAGTCGCCCGCTGTCAGTGCCGAGCGCGCCCGAACTGTTGCAACATACAGTTGAATACGCAACTGGCGGCCGCCGCTATCTGCAGCGAATCTGCAGCAGAATCTCCCCTTTAGGTTGTACCCGCTACCACCCGACTTGAGGTGGCAAGCGAAACTGTTGCAGTGTGCGCCAATCGCGTCTTATCGGGCAGGAGGGGTCATGAAGATCGGTTTTGTCGGGCTCGGGATCATGGGGCATCCGATGGCCCTCAACCTGATCAAGGGCGGACACGAGCTCTTCGTCTACGGCAAGCGCCGCCTGCCGGCCGATATCCGCGAGGCGGGTGCGACGGTGTGCGACAGCCTGAAAGCGATCGCTGAACGTTCCGAGATCATCATTGTGATGGTGCCCGACACGCCCGATGTCAGGAGCGTGCTGTTCGACCCCGACGGCATCGCCGAGGGGCTGTCGCCGGGTAAGATCGTCGTCGATATGAGCTCGATCTCGCCGATCGAGACCAAGCTCTTCGCCGCCGAAATCAACAAGAAGGGCTGCGACTATCTCGATGCGCCGGTGTCGGGCGGCGAGGTCGGCGCCAAGGCGGCGTCGCTGACGATCATGGTCGGCGGACCCGAGCGCGCCTTCGCCCGGGTCAAGCCGCTCTTTGAGCTGATGGGCAAGAACATCACCCTGGTCGGCGGCAACGGCGACGGCCAGACGACGAAGGTGGCGAACCAGATCATTGTCGCGCTGACGATCGAAGCGGTCGGCGAGGCGCTGTTGTTCGCCTCGCGCGCCGGGGCCGACCCCGCCAAGGTCAGGGAGGCGCTGATGGGCGGGTTTGCCTCCTCGCGCATCCTCGAGATT
>DATNKF010000621.1:0-14764 GCA_035603555.1 Allostellaceae bacterium | reverse complement strand
AGTGCAGGAGCGCAGTTCCGAGCAGCCACGGCATGAAAGAGGCGTTTTCGACCGGGTCCCAATACCACCAGCCGCCCCAGCCGAGCACGTAATAGGCCCACCAGCTGCCCAGCGCGATGCCGATCGTCAGCCCGCACCAAGCGGCGAGCGCCCACGGCCGAACCCAGCGCGCCCACGCGGCGCCGACTCGGCCCTCGATCAACGCGGCGATCGCAAAAGAGTAGGTGATCGAGAACCCGACATAGCCGAAATAGAGGAAGGGCGGATGGAAGGCGAGCCCCGGATCCTGCAGCAGCGGGTTGAGGTCGCGTCCGTCGACCGGGGCCGGAAGCAGCCGGTCGAACGGGTTCGAGGTCGCGATGATGAAGAGCATTGTGCCGAAGCCCAACAGGCCCTGGATCGCCAATGTCCGCGCCCGTAAACCCAGCGGCAATGCCCGGCCGAAGGCGGCGACCAGGCCGCCGAACAGGGTTAGCATCAAGACCCAGAGCATCATCGAGCCTTCGTGGCTTCCCCACACGCCCGACACTTTGTAGAGCATGGGTTTGGCGGTGTGCGAATTCTCGAAGACGTTGCGCACCGAGAAATCCGAGACGATGTGGGCGTGCATGAAGGTGGCGAAGGCGAGCGCCACCAGGCCGAACTGCAGGAGGGCGGCGTGCGGCGCCAGCTCCATCAGCGGGCGGCTGCGCGCCGAGGCGCCGAGCAGCGGCACGACGCCCTGCACCGCGGCGACCAGCAATGCCAGGACGAGCGCGAAGTGGCCGATCTCTACAAGCATGCTATCGCGGGCCCCCCGGCCCTCCTGATAATGCAGGCGAAATACAGGCAAGGTGCCGACCTGCGTCGCGGAAACGCTCGCTTTTTTAAGGCGGTCAGCGCGGGAGCAGGTGGTAGCCTCCTGCAGGGACGAAACAACGGACCATGACCTCCTACGCCAGCAAGCGCTCACCCACCCAACCCTGCGGGCGGGTCCCCCCTCTCCCGCAGTGCGCGAGGAGGGCTTGCAGAGGGTACGCCTCGCGCCTTCGAGCCCCGCTCCCGCATTGCAGGAGAGGGCGCCGACCCCCGGATCACAGTCCGGGGGAAGACGGGTGAGGGTTGGCCGGCACCAAGTGTTAGGTTACCATCATCTAGCACGGCATTGAGGCTAATTTCTGGTCCTGCATGTCCGGTTAGGCGAAGGCGCGGCGGAGGCGGCCCCAATCCTCGATCGCGTGCTCTTGGCCGGGCACGATCTGCACCGCGATCTCGCTGTAGCCAGCCTCTGCCAATGCTGCGAAGCGCTCTTTGAGCTCCCTCTCGGTCGCCGTGTAGGTGGTCCGGCGGATCAGCTCGGCGGTGACGAACGGGCGCTCCTCGGGCTTGACGAACATCAGATGGCCGCGATGGTTTTCGAGATAATGCGCGCCTTGCGGCGTGAAATTGCGGGCGAGCTCGACATAGCCGTCCACGCTCTCGGCAACCGCGGGCGGCATCGGCGCCATCATCGGCAGACCCGCCAGTGCCGCATCGGCCGCCCGGTGCAATAGCATCGCTGCCCGCGGCCCGGCCTGAGCGATAGCTCGCGGCGAGTCGGCGGGCTCGCCTTCCTCCAAGATTGCGCCGCCGGTCATCACCATGGCATCGAGCGGCTCGGCCTCACGCCCGGCGGCCCACCAGCGCTCTTGCATGTCGGCCATCGCCGCAACGGCACCCTCGACATCGCCCGCCGTGGCGATCCAGCCGGCGCCGAGCTTCGCCACCAACGCCCGCGCCCGCGGCCCCGAGGCGGCGAGATAGAGAGGGATCGGATCGCGCGTGTTGATCAGCCCGAGCTCCGGGTTCAATAGGCGGATCAACCGCTGCTTGCGTTCGATCTCAGCCTCGACCGTCTCGCCGCGCAGCAAAGCCATGACGACGCGGACATACTCCTCCATATCGGCGAGCTTGACGGCACCGAGCCCCATCGCCCGTCTGCCGGTAAACCCGGTGCCGACCCCGAAATCGATCCGCCCCGGCGCCAGTTTGTTCAGCGAGGCAAAGGCGTTCGCCGCGACCGGAGCGATGCGGTTCGACGGGATCAGCACTCCGGTGCCGAGCCGGATCCTCGTCGTCTTGATCGCCGCGGCGGCCATCGCGACAAACGGGTCGGCACTCAGCATCTGCGTGTCGTAGAACCAGGCGCGCGCGAACCCTAGCTCCTCGGCGCGCCGCACGACCCGCCAGGAATCGGCGTCGGTCGGAATGGCGATGGCGAATTGCATGCGGCTCCTCCCCACTGACGGCTCGCTTTACGGGCCCACCCTACCTCAGCCGACCGGCATGTTGTCGATGAGCCGCGTGCGGCCGAGGTGGACCGCGGCGAATACGCGTGTGGGCGCCGCTATCGCGGCGGTTACCGGCGCCAAGGTCTCGGCCTCACGGATTTCGAGGTACTCGACCGCGAAGCCGGCCTCTTCGAGGTCGGCGATGCCGCGGGCGGTCTCGCGCGCGACCGCTTCCGGTTCTGCTGCCAATGTGGCGGCAATCCGCCGCAACGTCCGGGCGAGTTCGGGCGCGACGCGGCGTTCCTCCGGCGAGAGATAGGCGTTGCGCGACGACAGTGCGAGTCCGTCGGCCTCGCGCACGGTCGGCACGCCCGTGATACGCACCGGGATGTCGAGGTCACGGGCCAGCTGGCGGACGACCATTAGCTGCTGGTAGTCCTTCTCGCCGAAATAGGCGGCGTCAGGCAGCGATTGGAGCAGTAGCTTGGTCACGACCGTGGCCACACCGTCGAAATGGCCCGCTCGGTGGGCGCCGCAGAGGCAGTCGGTCAGGCCGGCGACCCGCACGGTGGTGGCAAACCCCGGCGGATACACCTCGGCGACCTCGGGCATAAAGACGACGGCGACGCCCGCCGCCCGAAGCATCGCAAGATCAGCCGCCTCGCGGCGCGGATAGGAGGCGAGATCCTCGTTCGGCGCGAACTGCTTTGGGTTGATAAAGATCGACGCGACGACCCGGTCGCACTCGGCCCGAGCCGCCCGGACCAGCGCCAGATGGCCCTCGTGCAGCGCCCCCATCGTCGGTACCAAGCCGATGCGCGCGCCGGATTTTCGCCAGCGGGCGATATGGCTCCTGAGTTCGGCAATGGTACGTACGATGTCCAACTGACGGCCCCGCCCTTCTCTATCCCTTGACCGAGCCCGAGGTCAGGCCGGCGACATAGTGCTCGACAAAAAACGAATAGATGATCGCGACCGGGATCGAACCGAGCAATGCCCCCGCCATCAGCTGACCCCAATAGAACACGTCGCCGCGGATCAGCTCGGCGATGACACCGACCGGGACGGTGCGGACGGCACTTTGGGTCAGAAAGATCAGGGCGTAGAGGAACTCGTTCTGCGACAGGGTGAAGGCGAAGATCCCGGCGGAAATGAACCCCGGCGTGCACAACGGCAGAAAAATCCGCCGCATCGTCTGCAGCCGGCTGGCCCCATCGATGCGGGCGGCTTCTTCGAGCTCCATCGGCACGGTCTTGAAGTAGCCCAGGAGCAGCCAGGCGCAGAACGGTACCAGCATTGTCGGGTAGGTTAGGATCACTGCAGTCAGGGTATTGCCGAGATCGAGCCGGTTGATCAGATCGGCGAGCGGGATGAACAGCAATGGCTGCGGCACGAGGTAGATCGCCGCGACGGTCATCGCGATCAGCCCGGCGCCGGCAAACCGCATCCGCGCCAACGGATAGGCGAGCATCACCCCGAGAACCAGCGAGATTGCGGTCGACACCACCGCGACCAGCATCGTGTTCCAGGTCCAGACGAGGAAGCTCGTCTCGGTCAACAGGTCGATGTAGTGCTTGAGGGTCGGATTATGCACGACGAGCGGCATGATGCGTCGGTTGTAAAGCTCGGCATTCGGCTTCAGCGAGGTGATCGCCATCCAGTAGAACGGGAACAACGCCAGTACGAGGAAAAAGCCAACCGGCAGCCACAGCCGCACCAGCCGCTCGATCGGGCCGTGGCCGGTGACCATCATCCCCTCCGCAGGTAGATCGTCAAAGCAACGATCAGCAACGCCAGCGCCGGCAGCATGGTCAGTGCCACCGAGGCGCCGAGGCCGAGCTGGCCCGCACCCATCGCGATGTCGAAGGCGTAGGTGGCAAACAGCTGCGTCGCGTTCTGCGGCCCGCCATGGGTCAGCACGTAGACGAGCTGGAAGTCGGCGAAGGTGAAGATCACCGAAAACAAGGTCACGATCAGGATGATCGGCTGCAACAGCGGCAAAGTGACGTAACGGAAGCGCTGCCAACCGCCTGCGCCGTCGATCGTTGCCGCCTCATAGAGCTCGGGCGGCACGGTCTGCAGCCCGGCGAGGAGGGTGATGCCGTAGAAGGGCAGACCGCGCCAGGTGTTGATCACGATGATCGAGCCCATCGCCAGCAGCGGGTTGCCGAGCCAGGAGGGGCCGGGCTTTGGCACCCCCAGTGCAATCAGAAACCAGTTGAATACGCTGAAGGCCGGATCAAGGATCCACATCCAGGCGACCGTGCTCAATACGGTCGGTACAATGAACGGCAGCAGCATCAGCGCCCGCACCAGGTTCTTCATCGGGAACTGCTGGTTCATCGCCAGCGCTAGGGCGAGCCCGCCGACCATCTTCAGCACGGTGGCAATGACGGTATAGACAAAGGTGTTCAACGTCACGCGCCAGAAGATCGCGTCCTTGAAGTCGGTCATGAAATTCTTCAGCCCGACGAAGGTGCCGAAATGCGCGACCGGGCGGTCCTGCAGGCTCAACAGAATGCCATAGAAGAACGGGTAGCCGACCAGAGCCGCCAGAAACAGCAGCGGCGGCGTCATCATCAGCCAGCTGAACACGCTCTGCCGGTCGAGCCAGACGCCGAGGGATGCGGCGCGGCGCGCCGGCCGCGCCGATCCGACGAGAGGCTCAGAGCGGACCGACATCCTCAGACGGCGCGGTAAATCTCCTTGAGCTGCACCTCGGCGCTCTTGATCGCCTCCTTGGTCGGGGCCCCGGCGCAGGCCTTGGCGAACATGTCGACGATCACGTATTTGGCGACGCTTTCGGCCAAGTGCCGGCTCGGTGGCGCCGGCCAACCAAGCAAGTGCGCATTGGCCAATGCGTCGCGGTAGGGGATGTTGCGCGGCTCGACATCCCACATCGGCGCCTTGTCGTAGCCATGCAGCAGCGGTTGGTAATAGGTGTCAGCCGATGCGTACCAGCCGCCGAGCTGCTTCTCATCGGTCAGCCAGCGCAGAAAGGCGCGCGCCTCCTCCTTCTGCGGCGAAAAATTGAAGATCCCATGGCTGATCGCGCTCATGATATGGAACCGCCCTTTCGGTCCCGCCGGGTTTTGCGCCTGATCGGTGACCTTGGCGATCTCGGGGAAGTCCCGCTTGCCCAGCCAAAGGATGCTTTCGGCGTTGTTGGTGCACGAGATCTGCTCGGCAAAGAAAGCCTTGTTATTGCTGACGTCGGTCCAGCCGAGGACGTCGTCGAGCATCGTATCGCGGAAAAATTTGCGGGCGAAATCAATGGCGCGCGCGGTTTCGTCAGAATCGATGACGACAGTCTTGCCGTCAGCTTCCACCTCATGCCCGCCATAGGACCACAGCAGCGGATAGATCCAGCCGTGGTTGTCGCCAAAGCCGTGGCCGAGCTCGAAACCGAAGGGATGATCTTTGGCCTTCAATTTCTTGCCCGCCTCGTAAAGCTCTTCCCAAGTCTCGGGGAACTTCTTGAACCCGACTTCGGCAAACCAGTCGGTGCGCCAGTTCATCAATTGGCCAATATTACTGAACGGGACGACCTTCCATTTGCCGTTGACGATCCCTGCTTCGCGAGCGGAGTCGTACCAGCCGCCTTGCTTCTTGCCCGCTTCCTCGGCAATGTCGCTGACGTCCAATAGTTTCTCGTCGAACAGGAATGGCAGCAAAAAGAACGTCATCGTTACATCCGCGCCAGAGCCGGTCTCCGCAATCGTGCTGATCCGGGTGGGCAGGCTGCCGACGCTGGTCAGCTCGTAATTGACCTTGACGCCAGTTTCTTTTTGGTAGGCGGGCGCGAGCGTCTTCTGAAAATATTCGTCGAAGGTTTTGATAAACGAGCTCTCGTGCAGAAACGTGAGCGATTTGCTCTGCGCGGCCGCGGGTCGCGGGCCGATCGCGGTGGCGGCAGCCCCGAGTCCGGCAAGTTCGAGAAACCTGCGGCGAGAAGTGGCGTGCATGCTGTCGCTCCCGGTTTTCGCCGGGCCCCAGGCACCCGGTCTCGCCCGCCTTGTACGGCGACCGCTTGCTGCCGGCAAGCCTCAGCGCCCTGCCAGCACGCGGTCGACCATCGTCGGTGCAGCGCCGAGATAATTGGCCGGCTCGGTCAGCGCCCGCAGCTCCTCCGGGCCGAGCGGGTCGGCCACTGCAGGGGTCTCCAGCAACACGTCGAGCAACGGCCGGTCGGTCTCGATCGCGAGGCGACAGGCGTCATAGACGAGGTCGTGCGCCTCGTTGCGGCCGATATGCCGCGCCAATCCCATCATCACTGCCTCGGCGACGATGAGCCCGTGGGTCATCGCCAGATTCTTCGCCATGCGACCGGGATCGACGATCAGGCCGCCGAGCATAAAGCGCGCCTGGTGCAGCGCGCCGGCGGCATAGCCGAAGGCCTCCGGCAATGCCACCCATTCGGCGTGCCATGGGCCCGTCGCCCTTTCGAAATCCGTCACCATAGCATCGAGCACCAGCCCCGCGTGCTGGCGCACCACCTTCGCCGCGGCGAGGATCAGCTCGCACGAGATCGGGTTGCGCTTCTGCGGCATCGTCGAGCTCGATCCACGACCTTGGATAAAGGGCTCGGCCGCTTCACCAAACTCGGTCGCCGACATCAGCATCACGTCGAAGGCGATCTTGCCGAGGCTGCCGAGCATCAATGCCAGCACCTGCACGGTCTCGGCGATGCCGTCGCGCACGACATGCCAGGTGATCGGCGGGTCACCGAGCGCCAGCTCGCGGGCGAGCCCGGCGCGGGTCGCAAGGCTCTCCCCGCCATTGCCGAGCGAGGCCAAGGTGCCGGCAGCACCCCCGAACTGGGCCAAGAGCACGCGCGGGCGCAGCTCGCTGAGCCGTTCGGCGTGGCGGTCGAGCGCGTAGAGCCAGATCGCGGCCTTGTAGCCAAAGGTCACCGGGAGCGCGTGCTGCAGATGGGTCCGCCCGGCCATCGGTGTGTCGCGGTAACGGCGGGCAAGCGCGGCGAGATGGCCGCGCGCCGCCGTCAGGTCTTCCTCGATCAGCCCGAGCCCGGCGCGGATCTGCAATACCGCGGCGGTGTCCATGATGTCCTGGGTGGTCGCTCCCCAATGGACAAAACGGCCGGCATCGCCCGCCCTTTCGGCGAGCTGGCGAACCAGCGGCAGGATCGGATAGCCGACGGTCTCGGTCTCCTTTTTGAGCCGCGCAAGATCGAACGCCTCGCGGCCATCGGCGAGCGGGCGTGCGGCGTCCGAGATCACCGCCGCGGCCTCGGCGGGGATGATCCCGAGCCGCCCCTGGGCGCGGGCGAGCGCGGCCTCGACCTCGACGCAGCGCCCCAGGAACGCGCGGTCGCCGAAGATCTCGCGCATCGCCGGGGTGCCGAACATGTCGGCGAAAATCGCCGAGTCGAGAACGCCGATGGCCACGACAAGCTCGTACGCGGTCGCGGCTCAGCCGGCGCCTTCGGGCGCACGCGAGAATGGGATCCAGTCGCCAGCGGTCAGATGCTCGAGTGCCGGGAAGCGCTCTTTGTACGCCATCTTCGGACTCTCGGCGATCCAGTAGCCGAGATAGACGAAGGGATGCCTGCGGCGCCGACACTCCTCGACGAGCCACAGCACGCTCCAGATGCCGAGGCTGCGTTTCGGCTGGCGCGGATCATAAGAGCTATAGACGGCCGACATCCCGTCATCGAGGAGGTCGATCAGTGTCGCCGCGACGAGCGCTCCGCTTCCGTCGCGAAACTCGGCAATCGCGGTCCGCACCGGAGTGTCCTCGACCATCGCGCGGTAATCGCCGTAGCGCATCAATGCCATGTCGCTGTCGCAATGGCGCGAGCTCTGATAGGACGTGAACAGCCGGAACTGCTCGGCCGTAGCGCGGGCGCCGACGAGTCGGGCGCTCAGGTCCCGATTGATGTTGCGGATGCGCCGGGTCGACCGGGTATGCGCAAAGCGCTCGACCGCGATCCGCACCGGCACGCACGAGGTGCAGCCCCGGCACACCGGCCGATAGGCGAAGCGGTGGCTGCGCCGAAACCCGGCACGCGACAGATCGTCGTAGAAGAGAGCACCGCCACTGCCCGCGAGGTCGACGATCAGCTTGCGTTCTGCACGGCCCGGGACATAGGGGCAAGCGACTGGCGACGCGGCAAAGAACTGGCGACGCGGCAAAAGGAGCGCCCGCTGCGCATTCATGCCTCCGTCGCGCTGCAGGGGCTCGCGTTTCGGCCTGCCTTCCGCCTTTGGCCAAATATCCATCGCACCGTCCCTCTACGCGCCGCGGTTCCTAATCGGCGGTGGGCGGGAGTATGGACGAGAGTCCGCCGGGGCGCCAGCGCAGGCGCGCCGGCGATCGTCCGCCGGCGTTCAGAATGAGGGGATCACGGGAGCGGGCACGATGTGTTCCTCGACCCTTTGCACTCCCGGAATGTTCTCGGCGGCAACCCGCACCGCCTGCCTTTCCTCCTCGGATCGGTCGTCGGAGAACCACAGATGGACGACCCGGTCGCGGACGATGATGTCCGCGGCCCACATGTGAACCCACTCTTGTCCCTGGAGCTCGGCGAGCAGTTTTGCGCGGATGGTGTGGTCGTCGCTGTCGGCCACGATGGCGGCCTCGCTCTTGGTCATCGCCAATGCCCGCACGAGGTTCGCCCGGCTGACGATGCCAACGAGCTTGCCGTCGCGAAGCACCGGCACGCGCTTGATTCGTTTGGTCTCGAGCAGGGTCGCAACGTCGGCGAGGTCGGTTGTGTCGCTGACCGAGATGACCTCACGGGTCATGATTTCCCTGACGGTGCGGCCGTGCGATTTGACGTAGTCGCGAGCTGCTTCCTGATCCGTCGCGAACGCGTCGAGCCACCGCCAGCGGCGGCGCTGGGTTCGCCTCTCCGTTCCGGTTTCGGCGCGATGCAGCAGGTCGCCCTCGGTGACGATGCCGACCAGGCGATTGTCCCGGTCGACGACCGGGACCCCGCTGATGCCGCGTTCGGAAAGCAGCGTCGCCAAGGCCTGCACCGATGTTTCGGGGTCGACCGTGATCACGTTCGTTGTCATGACGTCGATTGCGCGCATTGCACCCTCCCTGGCGATCTATTGACGGATAATCTAGCAGCCTTCTCGGCGCTTTGACATAGGCGACCACCGCGGGCGCCGACCTCCGCCGCAATCGGGGGATGGCGTGCGGGGTGCGGCGTCGATCCCCATATTTCCTCCGGGAACTGCCGTGGTTCGTTCATGATCGACAGCATCAGCGCCGTGACGCTCGCCACGCATGACATGCGCCGCGCCGTCCGGTTTTACCGCATGTTGGGATTTGAGCTGCTCTATGGCGGCGAAGCGGCGACGTTCACCAGTTTTCGCGCCGGGCCGAATTATCTCAACCTGATCCTTCAGCCGGCCGAGCGTCGGTGGTCCTGGTGGGGACGCTTGATTTTCTACGTCACCGATGTCGACGCCCTCCATTCCCGCTTGGTCGCCGCCGGCTGCCAGCCCGATACGGCGCCGCGTGATGCCGAATGGGGCGAACGCTTCTTCCATCTGACTGATCCGGACGGCCACGAGCTGAGCTTTGCCCAGCCGCTCAAACCGTGAGCCGATTGCTCCGCCAACCGCTCACCCGAGGCTCGCGAGCGACCCCGGTTCTTCACCCGATCTTTACACTTGCCATGGGAGGATCGCAGCCGATCGATTTGAAGGTGGTGCATCGTGCTTGCAGCTCATAGCACTCGATACCCCGGTGCGGCGCTCGAGACCGAGCCAAACGGTGAAACTCCCCTTTCGGCTCGGTCCGCAATGATTTGCATCGTCAGCTTGTCGGCGCTCGGCTGGGCGGTCGTCCTGCTGCCATTATGGGCGGCCTTCCATTAGCATCGGCCCGCCGAAGGTCGCCTGACGCAAGAGCCGGTTCCAGGCAGGCACCGGCAAATCTCGCCCAAGAATCCCCGCTCCCACCCGCGACGACCAATCACCGACGGCGGCGTCCTCCCGGATTGTAACAAGCCGGCGACCCACGAATTGACGAGAAGCGGCCGTTTTCCCGTGGCGGTGCGGACAGGTGAGGCGATTCCTCAGCGCCGCGCCAGATCGGCTATTTACCATATTTGCCCCCGGTAGGCTGCTTACACACAATATTTGGCGAGTTACGCCCACTTATTGTGCAACGGGGATGTGATCAAAATAAGTCAAGTACACCTAAAGGATTAACTAAAAGATCTTGTTGACGAATCGTTGACGATCTTTTGACCTTGACTACCGCCTTGCTGTAACATAACGTAACGAAATGTAAACCAAGAGTGTCAATGAAATGATGCATTGGACCCAAGAAATACCGATCAGGCCGGAAGACATTTTCGCCGATGATGATAGTGCCAGTGCAATTGCCGAATTTATTCGGACCAAAGGAATTACCCGCTGCCCGACCGCCTGCGTCTCGCCGACGCAGGGTCTGGTCGGTGCGGCAGACCGCGCGGCACTCGAAGAGTACGCGGTTGCGCGCGACAGGATGCGTCGGGAGAGAGCGGCCGCGCGTATGCGGTCGCTCTGGGAGGCGAGCATGCCCTTGGCCGAGGAGAGATAGCCCGTCGGCCGCACCCGAGCACAACGCCCACCCTGATCCTCCCCGCCTGCGGTGGAGGCTCAGGGTGGGGCCGGCCGCTACTCCGGCAGGCGGGTCGACTGCCAAGCCACCATCTGCCAGCGCCCGCCCTTGTTGGCATAGACGTCGGTAAACCGGACGCCGAAGCTGTTGGGGCGTCCGCCGGACATCACGCTGATCCGGCACGATCCGGTCAGCACCACCGTGTCGCCGAGATCCTGCGCTTTGACATCGGAAGGCTCGACCGCGGTGTAGACGGTCGCTCCGGATTCCATGTTGCCGATCAGGCTCTGCTTGGTGTCGAGCCGCGCGGTGGAGTGCGTATAGACGAGGTCGTCCGCCAGCAACGCGTTCAGTGTGGCGACATCCTTCTGCGCCATCGCGGTCATGCGTTTCTTGTCGAGATCGATGATCATCTGCCGGTTGTCTGCCATGGGTACTCCTCCTTTTGAAAATACCAGGACGTTATCGATCAGCGGACCATTAGCACCAGCTTGCCCTGCAGGTGGCGCCCTTCACTGACGCGGTGCGCCTCGGCCGCATCGGCAAGGTTGTATTGGGTGATCGCCGGCGGCCAGACCGCACCCTCATCCAACAGCTCCAGCATCCGTTCGAGATGCGCGCGGTCGCGTTTGACGTTAGGGCGCAGAACGTGGACATCCTTGCGGGTCGGCTGAAATCCTGGCGGCGCCGCGGCGATCCACACCAGCCGCCCGCCCGGTTTCAGTACGGCATAGGAGCGCACCTGGACCTCGCCGCCGACCGTGTCGAACACCACGTTGCAGTCGTGAACCGCGGCGGCGAAATCTTGCGTGTTGTAGTCGATCGCCCGATCCGCCCCAAGGCTGCGCACATAGTCGTGATTGCGGGCGCTGGCGGTCGTCACCACCGTCGCGCCCAGATGCTTGGCGAGCTGGATCGCGAAGCCGGCGACACCGCCGGCGCCGCCCTGGATCAGGATAGTCTCGCCGGCCTCGAGCTCAGCCGTATCCTCGACCGCCCACAGTGCCGTCAGGCTGGTGAGCCCCATCGCCGCCGCCTCGGCATGCCCGAGGCGATCCGGCTTCTTGGCAATGATCGCAGCTTTGATGGCGAGCTTTTCGGCGTAGGCTCCCTCGATGCCCTGATCGGTGACCCCGAACACCGCATCGCCGACCCTGAAATCGGTGACATCAGGGCCGAGGGCGCTGACAGCGCCGGAGAAGTCGCGGCCGAGAATATGTGGGAACTTCAGAGTGTGGCCGGGGCCGCCCAGCCGCACCTTGTAATCCGCAGCGTTGATGCTGGCAGCGTGAACGTCGACCACGACCTCGCCAGGTCCGGCCGTCGGGTCCGGGGCATCGCCCAGGCGCAGCACCTCCGGCCCGCCATGTTCGGTCAACAACACCGCCTTCATGGTCCCCTCCCGCTTGCTATTGCCGTTGCAAGAACTCGATCAAGAGCTCGCTCACCCGCGCCGGCTGCTCCTGCTGCACCCAATGGCCGGCGCCGTCGATCAGATGGCAGCCCAGCATCTGGGTGCAGGCGCTCTGTTGCATCCGCTCGAAATTACCGGGCCGCTGGTAGGTTCCCCAATCGCTTTTCCCGGCGATAAAGATTGACGGCACGTCGATGCTCCGGCCCGAGAACAATTGCAGTTCGCCCTCGAACCTGCCTCCCGTTCGGCTGCGGTACCATTGCAGCCCGCCCTGGAACCCGGTCCGCTGGTATTCGGCGCTGTAGACGGCGAGCTCCTTCTCCGGCAGCCACCGGCATGCCGCGATCTGGGCAGCAGACGGCATTTCGGCCGCCACGGTCTGCGCCATATTCTTGTCCAGATCCATGATGTAGTAGGTCGGCATCTTGGCCAGCTCGCCGGCGCTCCACGATTGCAACGGGTGTGGCTTGTTGTCGATCCAGTCTGCACTCTTGTAGTGAAAATAGCCGCGCAGAAAGGCATGGACGCCCTGCGGGCAGTCGCGCATATCGGCATTGGCCGGCCGGGTCGAGTAGTACCATTGGTAGTGCTTGCGCGGCCGCTCGAGCTTTGCCAGCTCCTCATGGATATCGACACTGGGCGAGCTTTGCTGCTGGAGGTTTTTTACCGTGCTGAAAGGCAATGGCGGGGGGCCCGCGAACGGTGCGCTCATCAGCGCGACTGAGCGGAACACGTCGGGCCGCACGAGTGCGAACCACGCTGCGACCGACGCTCCGAAATCGTGCCCCGCGACCAACTTGACGTCGCGGTAGCCGAGCGCCGAGACGAGACCGAAGGCATCCCTGACCGCGTTCAGAATGCGGAAGGAACCGAGATCGCCATCGTAATCCGCGTCCCAGCCGGTGGTGCGCCCGTAGCCCCTCTGATCCGGTGCCACGACGTGGAAGCCCGCCGCGGCGAGCGGCAACATCACTTTTCGCCAGGAATAGGCAAGCTCCGGAAAGCCGTGCAGCAGTAGAATCAGAGGACGACCCTCGGCCTCGAAGCCGGCCTCCAGCACGTGCATGTCGAGACCGTTGATGTTCCTCGCGAAGCGGGAGCGAATACCGGGAGCGAGGGTCCCGGTCTCCAGCGGCACCAACTCGGTCATTCCCCTTCCCTCTAATCAGTGGCGGCTGGACAAATAGGATTCGGCGAGCCGTCGCCCGGTTTCGCGCATCAATTGCTGATCCGTCGCCGGGGTCTCTGCGGCCAGTACACGTACCACTGTGTCATTACAGTAGGTCGGGATGACGGCGTTGGCGTCCTGGCACAGACCCGCGGGATGATCGCCGGCTCGCACGGCGCGGACGCCGCGCCTGATTTGGTTCCGGAACATGCTGACCCCGCGATCGGTGGAAGCGAGATGCTCCAGGCCGTGGATGGCGATCGGCCGCTGCGAGACCTGGGCCTCATAGTCGCCGGGGTTCCGCTGGCCGGCCTCGTAAGTGTCCGCCGCTACCTGGCCCGGCAGCATAATGTTGCGGTCGGCCCACCATGCCGGCGTCACCCCTTCGGTCTCGCTGACATGGCGGAATTCGATGAACAACGTGTTGGTGTCGTCCACCGGCACGATCCAGCGGCTCATCATCGGGCCGCTGAACGGGTGCTCCTGGCGACCGTTTTCCCAAATCGGCGCCACCTGCTGCAGATTGGGCAGCACCGCTTCCACCATCCGCGCCCAGATATTGTCCCCGACCCGCCGGGTGGCGATATAGATCATCCCCACCGGGGTCTCGACGAAATCCAGTTCGGGCAGCACGCCGAATTCGTCGGTGAACACCGCGCCGCTGACGATCGTGTGGAGAAATGCCGTGTGGGCCGGGTCCATGGCGTTTTCCATGATCTGCAGCCAGTTGCACGGATAGTAATATTTGCGCCCCGGGATCAGGCGATGGCCCGGCCGGCTGAAGCTGTCGTAGGCGGGAAAGGGCGGCTGCTCTTCGGCCGGGCCCATATAGCCAAAGACGATCCCGCCTTGCTCATGGGTCGGATAGGCCCCGTGGCACAGCCGGTCTTTCAGCGTGCTATCCTCCGGCTCGCCCGGGGTCTCAAGGATCGTCCCATCGGTGTCGAACAGCCACCCGTGGTAGCAGCAGCGTATCCCCCGGGTCTCGATCAGTCCGAATTCCAATGACGTGCCGCGATGCGGACAGTGCAGCTCCAACAGACCGACGTTGCCGCGCTGGTCGCGAAAGGTGACCAGCTCCTCGCCGAGGATTTTGACCCGCAATGGCAGGTCCTTCAGCTCGTCGGAAAAGCAGATCGGCTGCCAGAAGCGGCGCATGTACTCGCCGCACGGCGTGCCGGGGCCGACATGGGTGAGCTCGGCGTCCTCGTCGGGGACGTCCCGGTGGAGGTAGGCGCCGTATCGCGTCTTCAGGAACGGGGCTCTGGTCGCCATCGCGGTTCTCCTTTCGACCGTCAGCTTACTCTCGGTCGAAATCGGGACGCAAACGCCCGCTCAGCCCCCGTGTTC
>DATNKF010000620.1:0-3172 GCA_035603555.1 Allostellaceae bacterium | reverse complement strand
TGGGGAACCCAGCCTCGTCGAGCACCCGCCGCAGCAGCCAGATCGCCGCCGCCGAAACCCCGGTGCCGACGAGATACCGCAGCTCCTCCTCGCTGCGATAGCCGCGGATCGATTGCGGCGCATGGCGCTCGATCACCTCGTAGGAGCGGGCCGGATCGAGCCCTTCGCAGTACCGACTGCCGGGGGTGTCGATGCGCACAGCTAACCGGCCGGAAGCCGCAAGTTCGGGAAAACGCCGCGCGACCGCGACCGCGTCCGATGTCTCATGCCCGAAATAATCGATCAGCACCGTCATCGGCTCATCTGGGAAAACCTCGCGAAACATCTCGGCAGCGCGCACTGTTGAGCCGGCATAGCCGATCAGTGCGTGCGGCATAGTTCCGGCACCCTTCTCCTGTCCGAAGAAGGCGGCGGTCGCATCGGCGGCACAGCCGACAAAGCCGACCGCGCCCGCCTCGCGCTGCGCATGCGCCGAGCCGACCGAGGCGGCGTAAGCCATCATGTCGGCCATCTCGGCTCCAGCGCAGTGCCGCGCATCCATAGCGAGGAAGGCGACCTGGGGGAGGTCGGCACACATCGCATAGGCGTTGTAAGCGGCGACGCACGGGGGACCGAGCTTCTGCAGCAGCACCGTCTCGAGATCAACGAGATGAAAGAGCGAGCCCGTCACGTAAAGGATCGGATCGCCGGCACCGACCCAGGCCCCCTCGGGATGGTTCAGCTCGATCGCGAAGTGAGTACCGCGTTCGGCGGCTTGGCTTCGGAGAAAATCAAGGGCCAGACGCGGCGTGCAGATCACCGGCCGGCGCATGAACACCGCATAGGACGCCGGACGATCGCCGAAGCGGCCGACGATCGCCTTCGTCTTCAGGAAATAGCTGTCGGTTTGCGCCGCGAGCGCGGGCACCGCGTCAGCTGCCATCGGCACCGCCTCACAAGACCGCCGCGAGACGGCCGGTGCGCTCGACACCATTACCCTGGCGCGCGCTCTTCAGAGCCTCGGCGATTTCAAAGGCAAGCTCGAGCGCCTGGGTTGCATTGAGCCGGGGGTCGCAATGCGTCAGATAACGATCGGCGAGCGAGGCCTCGCTGATCGCCTGGCCGCCGCCGATGCATTCGGTGACGTTCTGCCCTGTCAGCTCGAAATGTATGCCGCCAGCATAGCTCCCCTCGGCAGCGTGGATCGCAAAGGCGCTGTGCAGCTCGTCGAGGATCCGATCGAACCTGCGCGTCTTGTATCCGTTGGACGACGTGATCGTGTTGCCGTGCATCGGGTCGATGCACCACACCACCTCGCGCCCCCCGCGCTGCACCGCACGGATCAGATACGGCAATCGCGCTTCGACCTTGTCGGCGCCCATTCGGGTGATCAAGGTCAGCCGGCCCGGCTCGTTCTGGGGGTTGAGCCGGTCGATCAGTCGCAACAGATCGTCGGGCTCGAGAGTTGGCCCGCATTTCATGCCGATCGGGTTCTTGATGCCGCGCAGAAACTCGGCATGGGCACCGTCGACCTGACGGGTGCGGTCGCCGAGCCAGACGAGATGAGCCGAGCAGTCGTACCAGTCGCCGGTTGTCGAATCGATCCGGGTCAGGGCCTCTTCATAGGACAGGAACAGCGCCTCGTGCGAGGTGTAGAACTCGGTTTCCCGGATCTGCGGCGTCGTCTCGGAGTTGAGCCCGCAAGCCGCCATGAAATCCAACGTCTCGGTCAGCCGGTCGGCGAGCGCCCGATAGCGCTCGCCTTGAGGCGAGTCGGCGACAAAATCCTGATTCCAGGCGTGGACCCGGTGCAGATCGGCATAGCCGCCCTGGGCGAAGGCGCGCAAAAGGTTCAAGGTTGCGGCCGACTGGCTGTAGGCCTGGACCATGCGCTGCGGGTCGGGCTCGCGTGCCGCGGCATCGAAGTCGAGGCCATTGATTATGTCGCCCCGGTAGGAGGGCAGGGTGTGGCCGTTCTGCGTTTCAGTCTCCGAAGAGCGCGGCTTGGCGAACTGTCCGGCGAGCCGGCCAAGCTTGACCACCGGGCAGCCGGCGCCATAGGTCAGCACCACCGCCATCTGCAACAACACCTTGAACATGTCGCGGATGTTGTTCGGGTGGAACTCGGCAAAGCTCTCGGCGCAGTCGCCGCCCTGCAACAGGAACGCCTTGCCAGCGGCGACCGCGGCGAGCCGCTCCTGCAGCCGGCGCGCCTCGCCGGCGAAGACCAGCGGCGGAAAACGCCGAAGCGTCTCCTCGACGCTGGCGAGCGCTGCTTCGTCGGAATAACCGGGTACTTGGCGGATCGGCAGGCCGCGCCAGCTGTCGGGGGACCAGTTCTCGCTCATCACTCAACACCTCCAGGTTGGAGGCCGCTCCACCATCGGCGACATCGGATCGGGAGGACCCTAAAACACGAAAGCCGCCTCGGTCGGGCGGCTTCGTGAACACGCAAACGCGATCCTAGGCCGCCGTCATATACCGGCGGTACCAAAATCGCGCGCTGAGGGGCGCACCGTGAACGTCCAAGGCTTGTCCCATGGCGCGCACCCTACCTGGACAACGCAAGCAACGCAAGGGACTTGCTTATCGCTCGACGACGAAAGGGCGGAGCACCAACGCGAACTCTCCTTCTGTAGACCGCCGCTCGATCAGGTCGATGACGGGCACTTCCCACAAAGCAGAGTCTTCGATCGCGAGGTCGTACCCGTTGAGACGAAGAAAGTGCCACATTGCCTCGAAGGCGGTGCGCTTGTTCCCCTGTTCGAAGGCATGGGCAAACGCAATACCGGCAAGCAACCTGACCGCAAGGACAACGACGTCCTCTTCACCGTAAGCGAACGCGTTCTGTGGGCGCGCCAACGCGCTCTCGAGCAATCCCTGGTCTCGAAGAAAGTGCCGTTCGCCGGTTTCTTCGACTTCAAGCCGATTGTGTTCGGTCACCGCTTCGATCGGCAGCCACCGCGGCTCATTTGGCAAGGGCCGCTCGCAGCTTTGGAAACCGCGCGATGAACTCGCGACTCAGCGCCTCATGATCGACTTCACCTTGGACTGGGTTCGCGCGCAGAACTTCGTCGGCAGGGCGCCGCTCTGCCGCCAATCTCAGCAACTTTTCACGGATGTCGCAGTAAAGCGTTAGCCAACCCTCGGCTATTTTGATGCTTTCCTGCCGCGCTCGTCGGACCTCGAGGGG
>DATNKF010000619.1:0-2599 GCA_035603555.1 Allostellaceae bacterium | reverse complement strand
GTTCAGCTCGAAGTTCGACGCGGTGCTCGCCGGCAAGGCGCAATTCACGACGCAGGAGCAAGCGGGCTACGACCTGTTCCGCGGCAAAGCGCAATGCAACGCGTGTCACCGCGACGGCGGGCCTGGCGAGGACCCGCTGTTCACCGACTTCACCGCCAGCAATATCGGAACCCCCGCCAATCCGCGGCTTCCCTATTATGCAGAAGATCGGCCCGACGCACTGGGCTATGTCGCCAATCCGGCAGGATCTTCATTCGTCGATGGCGGCGTCGGCAATTTTCTCACCAGAGGGCATCTGCTCAGCCAGCCCTCCGCGGTAGATCAACGATGGCTCGAGCTGGCGCCAGGCAACCGGGCGCGGTTTCAGGTGCCGACACTGCGCAATGTCGACAAGCGGCCCGATACAGGCTTCGTCAAGGCCTACGGACACAACGGATATTTCACGAGCCTGAAGGCGATCATGCATTTCTACAACACGCGCGACATCCTGCCGCGCTGCCAACCCCACGACGTCGGTGAAGGTACGACATGCTGGCCGGCGCCGGAGTCGACCGACAACATGAACACGAGCCGAGTTGGGCGCCTGGGCCTGACGGACGCAGAGGAGGATGCGATCGTCAGCTTCATGCAGGCGCTGACCGACGGGTTCATGCCTGTCAGCCAGCAGTAAGTCGCGCCACGCCGCAGTCGTCCACTTTCCGGCTCGATCTCGATCAGTTAGCCGGAACCGCTTGCCACCCGGTATTGCACTGCGACACATAAGGGTAATAGCCGGCAGGATCGGAGCAGTAGTACCAGTTCTGCGCGGAGTAGGGTTGGCTGTAGCCATAATAGCTAGAGTCTGGTGAGTAATCCCATCCATAGGGATATCCGAGGTATCCGAACCCTAAGCCGCCGATGAAAGCCCCGCGCCGATCGCGGAAACCCTCGTGGCGCTCGCCGAAACCCTCGTGCCGCTCGCCAAAACCCCCGTGCCGCTCGCCAAAACCATTGTGCATACCCGCGAAGTGACCGTGAAATCCGCCACCGTGGAACCCGCCAACGCCGGCGCCATGGAAGCCACCCATTCCGCCGCCATGGAAGCCACCCATTCCGCCGCCATGAAATCCACCCATTCCGCCGCCGTGGAAGCCCCCGCCACCACCGCCGTGGAAACCCCCGCCGCCGCCCCCGCCATGCGGCCCAGCGTAGGCGAGATTTGGCTCGCTGAGCGCGGTAGCGCACAGCAGAGCAGCCGCGACTGCCAGAGTCCTTCCTATCCTGGGCCGGGCTCTCGGTTCGCTTAACTGTTGCATCGAGGACTCCTGTTAGTCAGCTGCGTTTTGGGCGTCTGTGACAGCCGCGACGCAGATGTGAACTTTTGAACTCTTCAAAGTGTTGATCAGCGGCCCAAATCTAATCCGCTATTTTTTGCATTAGGTGCTGACAGGAATTCAGCAATGCGCCGTGCCGATCTTGCCGATCTGACCGCGTTCGTTGCCGTCGCCGACACTCTCAGCTTCCGAGCAGCGGCCTCGCGTCTAGGCGTCACGCCGTCGGCGCTCAGCCACACGATGCGGCACTTCGAGGAGCGTCTCGGGTTCCGATTGCTGAACCGCACAACGCGGAGCGTCTCGCTCACCGATGCGGGCCTGCGCCTGCTCGACCGGCTGCGCCCGGCGGTCGAGCAGATTTCCCGGGGACTGGAGGACCTCAAGAGCGAGCAGGGGCACCCCTTCGGGTGCCTGCGCCTCTATGCGACCCACCTCGCCGGTGCGGCGGTCATCGCCCCCGTATGGGCGCGCTTTTTATCGACCTTTCCCGACGTCCAGCTCGAGGTCCACACCGCCGAGGCGCCGGTCGACATCGTCGCGAAGGGCTTTGATGCCGGGATCGGTCCAAAAGACTGGGCCGCCGCGGACATGATCGCCGTCCGGGTGATGGGGCCGATGAAAGTGGCCGTCGTAGGCGCGCCAACCTACTTCGCACGACGGCGCCCGCCGCGCACGCCCGATGATCTCGCCCACCACAGCTGCGTTCAATATCGCCGGGCGGCGGGCTCCGTGTTCGAGTGGCCATTCGAGCGGGACGGCAAATCGCGACGGATTTCGCTGGATGGCCGCATTATGGTCAACGATACCGATTTGGCGGTTCGCGCAGCAGTCGACGGGTTGGGAATTGCGTACACGATCGAAGTTCTCGCCGACCCCTTCCTGCGCTCGGGGCAGCTGGTACGCGTGCTGGAAGATTGGTCGCCCTTCTCTGACGGCCTCTTTCTCTATTATCCCGGCCACCGGCAAGTGCCGGTCGCGCTGCGCGCCCTCATAGACATGCTCCGCAGCGCCCGTGGGTCGGCGCCGACCGAAGGTTTGCTCGAGATCCCCTTAGCGGCCGAATAAACGCGCTCAGGGCCGCCGCGGCGGCGGGTCGCTCCGGGGAGCGGACGCTGCCGCGCGTGGACCACTGATGAATGTCTCTCATTGCCAAATCAAATTCGCAGCGATTGTTAAAATCCCGTTCCGCCCGCATCTCCGGCTCGCGAAGTCGAAGACCGGGTCACCAAAGCCGTCGGTGGGCAGCCCGGTGGTCACCCTTATATCCGGAGCATTCAAACATGTCG
>DATNKF010000618.1:0-4816 GCA_035603555.1 Allostellaceae bacterium | reverse complement strand
ACGCCACGCGATCGGGAACACCAAGCCCGCGGCATTGCCGAGGAACTCGGCTTTCTGGTGCTCGGCAATCTCACCTATGAACTCGACATGCGGCTGCGCCAGCAGCCTTTCGATTTCCTCCTTGAAGTACTCCCGATCGACGCGGTCGACCTTGGCCGCAATCTTCAACCTCATCCCGGCTGACGCGGCGATCCGGATCGCCCGGTCCGGCGCTTTTTCCGGCGAGATTCGGCCGAGAAAGGCGAGATAGCCGCCGGCGCCGCTGCCGGGCAGCAGCAGCCGCTCGGGGAGGCCGTGAGGTACGGTGGCGATATAGTTCGCTTCGGGCAACGGAGCGCGCTGAGCGTCCGAGATCGAGACCACCGGCACCTCGCAGAACGCGCGGTAGAGCGGTTTCAGCTCGGGCAGGTCGAGGCGGCCATGCAGGGTGGCGAGGAACGGCACACCGGCGCGCCGCAGCGCGACATATCCAAGATAATCGCAGTGGAGGTGGACCACATCGAATTCGCCGGCCCGTTGCGCGACGGTCTCCAACATCGCGATCAGGGGCGCGACGTGATCGCGGATCGTCGGATCGAGCCGAAGTGCCCGGGGGCACGCCGCAACAAGCCTAGCCGTCGTCGAGCTGTCGCCGCTGGCGAACAGGGTCACCTCATGACCCATCCCGACGAGCGCGTCCGTCAGATAGGCAACGATGCGCTCGGTGCCGCCGTAGAATTTGGGAGGAACGGCTTCCATCAGTGGCGAGATTTGAGCAATCCGCATCGTCCCTCCGGTTTTTCGAACGGTTAACACCCGACCGGGGAATTTGTCTCACAAGCTGCGGCATTTCGTCTCGGCCGATGCAAATGAAGAGCAAGCCGTGTTGTGCACACAGGAAGTCTCGTTTTGGGAATAAGAACGGGGCGATCTCCGTTGGCGCCGCAAAAGGGCTAATCCCGTTGACGATCCCGCCCGTCCGGACTGAACCATGACGTTCTATTCAACGGGTCTACTTGCATAACAGGGGAGGGAGGGAACGCGCCGAGAGGCGTGCGGTTCATCAACTATCAATTTTGAGGGTAACACCCGATGATACTCGTCAGAGCGACGCGGGCGGCTCCATCAAGCTTGAAAGAAATGGGTCGCTCCCTGACCGCTGCCTGGAAGTTTCGAAGCCCTCAGCCCGCCAACCGCGCGACCTTGCGCGGTGTGGCCGCGTTTCCGCGCCGACCTATCCCGTTTCTCTGGCACTACGTCAGGCGGCGACCGCTGCTGCATTTCACGGCACTCGCCGCTGTCTTGGGAGCGGCCTCCGCCGCCTGCGCCGCGCAATACGGCTTGAAGATGATCGTCGATGCGATGGCCCAAGGTGCGGAGCACATCGCCGCAGTGTGGTGGGCGCTCGCCATGTTCCTCGGCTTGCTGGCCGGCGAGAGCATACTCTGGCGATCCGGCAGCTGGCTCGGCTATCGCGCCATGCTCGTCGACAAGGCGGAGGCCCGGCTCGATCTGTTCGATCATCTGGGCGGCCACTCCAGCCGCTATTTCACGGACGGGATGAGCGGCGCACTTGCTAGCCGGGTCTCGTCCACTGGCGACTCGGTTCAGCAGGTACTCTCGATCGTGCTATTCAATATCGCCCCGGTTTGCGCCGATTTCTGTGCGGCAATGCTGATCCTGGCGACCGTCGAGTGGCAGCTGGTCGCTGCCCTGGGTCTGTTTGTGTTGGTGGCGGTGGGCATCCTCGCCCGTCTCGGTCAACACGGCACCCCGCGCCATCGCGCCTATGCCGATCGTGCCGCCGAAGTCGGCGGTGCGCTGGTCGATGTCGTCTCCAACATCTGGGCGGTCAAGGCATTCTCGGCGCACTCGCGGGAGCGCCGACGCTTTGCACAGCTGCTCCACACGGAAGCCGCCGCGCATCGCGGTAGCCTGATGTACATCGAGCGGATGCGCGTATTGCACGATTTGGGCCTGTGGTTGATGGCAAGCGGGATGCTGGTCTGGTCCTTGTCGCTCTGGAGCAGCGGTAAGATCACCCCCGGCGACGTGGTTTTGACCGTGGCGGTAGCCTTTCGCATCCTCCAAGGTTCGCGCGATCTCGCATTCGCGGCGGTCAACGCGACCCAGTTCATCTCGCGAATTGCCGATGCGATCCAGGTGATCGGCGAGGACCATAAAGTGGTCGATGGCCCCGGTGCTCGGCAGCTGCTGCGGCCGGGCGGCAGCATCGCCTTCGAAAATGTGGACTTTTCCTATCCCTCCGGGCAGGCGGTGTTTCGCGGCTTCAGTCTGAGGGTCGAACGCGGTCAACATGTCGGTTTGGTCGGTCCGTCCGGCGCCGGCAAGTCGACCCTGATCGGTTTGGTGCAGCGCCTCTTCGACATCGATGGCGGCCGTCTTCTGATCGACGGCCACGACATTCGCACGATGACCCAGGACAGCCTGCGCTCCGCCATTGCGGTCGTGCCGCAGGAGGTCTCGCTGTTTCATCGCTCAGTTCTCGAGAACATCCGCTATGCCAGACCCGAAGCGGGCGACGATGCGGTCTTCGCCGCGGCCAAAGCGGCCCGCTGCGATGCTTTCATCCGCGCGCTGCCGCAAGGCTATGCGACGATCGTCGGCGAGCGCGGGGCCAAGCTCTCCGGCGGGCAGCGCCAGCGATTGGGGATCGCTCGAGCCCTGCTCAAGGATGCTCCGATCATCGTGCTCGACGAGGCGACCTCGGCACTCGATACCGAGGCCGAGATCGAGATCCAGCGCGCGCTCGATGCACTGATGCGGGGTCGAACCGTGTTGGCTATAGCTCACCGGCTATCGACGGTGGCGAATTTCGACCGGCTCATCGTGCTTCAGGACGGCCGGATCGTCGAGGACGGCACGCCGGCCGAACTGCGGCGTCGCCGCGGGTTGTTCTATCGGATGTGCCGCCTACAAGAGGGCAGCCACTTAAGGTTGGCCAGCTGAGCCGTGGCGATCACTCCGCGTAGTAGTGCGTCTCGTAGAGGAGGCATCCGGCGTTCGATTTGAATGGGCCGTGCACGGCACCCGGCGGCCGGCAGGCGTAGGTGCCTGGCGGAAAATTCTCGCCGCCTGAGCCCTCGGCGTTGTTGCCGACGGTGAGGTCGCCTGAGATCAAATACACCTCCTCCCAATATTCATGGACGAAGGGTGCGGTCGTGAACACTCCCGGCGCAAAGCGCAGCAAGCGGGTGCGGCTCCCGTTCTTGCTTTTCTCGTCGAGCGCCCCCGCCAGGATTTTCTGCTCGATCCCCGGCGGATAGCCGGGAGGGGTCGACCAGCCGGTGTTCATGTCGATGCGGTGGAATTCGAGATGGGGCTTGTTGACGGGCATAGCGACCGATCCTCGCTGCTTGCGGTCAGGGTAGTGCCGAGCGGGCGGAAAACGCGGTAGGCTGGTTTTAATCCGTTCAGTGAGAGGAGAGAAAGCGATGCGCGGCGTGGTCTTCAAGGGCGAGCGCGAGATCGAGCTGATGGAATTTCCCGACCCGACGCCGGGCCCCGACGAAGTCGTGGTCGAGATGAAGGCTTCGGGGATGTGCGGCAGTGATCTGCACCAGTACCGCCGTCCAAAGTCAGGGGGTGAGTCGATCGGCGGTCTGCCGGTCAACCCGAACCCGGTTATCGGCGGCCACGAGCCCTGCGGTATCGTCGCGGCGATCGGCACCGGCGTCAGCCAGAAGATAGCCCGCATCGGCCAACGGGTCATGGTGCACCATTACAAAGGCTGCACGGTGTGCGAGCACTGCCGCTCGGGCTGGTCGCAGCTGTGCCAGGAGGAGCCCGTCCAGGTCTACGGCAACAACGCTCATGGCGGGCATGCGCGATATCTGAAGGTGCCCGCATTCACCTTGGTGCCGTTGGACGATGCGCTGTCCTTTACTGCAGGGGCGGCAATCTCCTGCGGCACGGGCACCGCCTATGGCGCACTGCGCCGGCTCAACATCTCGGGCAACGACACGATCGCGCTGTTCGGTCAGGGACCGGTCGGCTTGTCGGCGACCCAGCTCGCGGCGGCGATGGGCGCCCGCGTCATCGCGCTCGACGTCAGCCCCGAGCGCCTTGCTCGGGCGAAGGAGTTCGGTGCCTGGGAAACTGTCAATCCGCGCTCGAACGATCCGGTCGGCGCGATCAAGGACCTCACGCATGGCGGCGCTGATTTCACCCTCGACACGTCGAGCCAACCCGAGGGCCGCATCGCTGCGGTGCGCAGCGCCAAAGTGTGGGGCACAGTCGCCTTTGTCGGCGAGCGCAACAACGTCACGATCGACGTCAGCCCGGACATGCTGCGCAAGCAGCTGACGATCATCGGCTCCTGGACATTTTCCTGGCAGGGCCAGCAGGACTGCGCGCGCTTTGTCGTCGACCGCAAACTCGATGTCGACCGCCTCTTCACCCACCAATGGAAGCTCGACCAGGCGGAAGAGGCCTACCGCCTCTTCGACACCCAGACCACCGGCAAGGGCGTGTTCCTGATGTGACGCCCTCACCCTCCCAGCCCTGCGGGCCGGGCCCTCCCTCTCCCGCAATGCGGGAGAGGGTGCCGAGCCTCAGCGAGGCGGGTGAGGGTGACTATGCGACGCGCTCGTAGGGGAAGCGCTGGATCTTCTCCATGTTCTTGCCCTCGATGCGGATCAGTCGGGTCGGGCCGTCGCGCCGCGGCGAGTGCAAATCGCCTTCATTGTAGAGATAGGCCATGCCGGGTTTCAGCGTGTAGTCCTTGACCCGGCGCGCCTTCCCCGGTTTTCCCTCGCCGGGTCGCGCGACCGGCTCATAGTCGGTCATCACTGTTTCGCCGCGCGCCTGGCCGTAG
>DATNKF010000617.1:0-2366 GCA_035603555.1 Allostellaceae bacterium | reverse complement strand
GCGCGCTGCCGGCCGGCGAGGTCGGCGAGATCGTCACACGCAGCGACTGCGTCATGGAGGGCTATTGGGAGAACCCGGAAGCCACGGCGGACACCTTGCGCGGCGGCTGGCTGCATACCGGCGATCTCGGCAGCTTTGACGAAGCCGGCTTTCTGACCCTGCGCGACCGCTCGAAGGACATGATCATCAGCGGTGGCAGCAACATCTATCCGCGCGAGATCGAGGAGGTGCTGCTGCGCCACCCCGACCTTGTCGAGGCCTCGGTGGTGGGGCGCCCGCATCGCGAATGGGGCGAGGAGGTGGTGGCCTTTGTCGTGGCGCGCCCCGGGGCTGCGGTCGCCGCCGAGGCGCTCGACCGCCTGTGCCTGGACCACATCGCCCGCTTCAAGCGCCCGCGTCACTACCGCTTTGTCGACGCCCTGCCGAAGAACAATTACGGCAAGGTGCTGAAGACAGAATTGCGCCGCCTCTTGGCCGAGCCGGAACGTTAAACATCCCCAGGTGTTTTTTACGGGCGATGGTGTGACGTTTACGGGAGGGCGGACATGCCCCTCAAAGATCTCCTGGTCTGCTTCGATCGGACCGAGGCTGGCTACGCGCGGCTGGAGCTGGCGTTTAATCTGGCGCGCGCCAGTCGGGCATATCTCGCTGGTGCTTACGTTCTGCCGGAAACGCACGTCTCGCCCGTCGGTTCGGTTGGTTTTGGGCTTGCTCCGCCCGCCGGGATGACGGGCCTGGGTGAGGAGGGGGTGAGCCCGAGCGGGGTGTTACGCGAGGCCGAGGCCGCGGAATCCGCCGAGCAGCATTTTAAGAGCAAACTGCGGCTTCACGGCATTGAGGGCGAGTGGCACCTCTTGGCCGACGGCGATTCGGCGGCGCTGATCGAGCTCGCAAAATCGGTCGATCTGACGATTGCGGGTCAACGTCCGCCGAATTCCCAGTCCAACGGCGCCTCGCGATTTCGCCCGGAGGACATCGTGGTTGCCGCCGGTCGGCCAGTCCTCATCGTTCCTTACGCCGGGGCCTTTGAAACGGTGGGCAAGCGTATCCTGATTGCTTGGGACGGGACCCGAGAGGCGACCCGGGCGTTGCATGATGCGCTGCCGTTATTCACCGATCCTGAGGCTACGGTGGTGTTTGTCGGATCCCATGAGCGCGACCTCGAGCAGCAGCGCCCTGCGCTCGACCGGGTGGTCCACCACCTGCACCACCATGGGGTCGCAGCGCGGCCCGAGGAAACGTTGCGCGGTGGCCTCGCCGTTTCGGACGTTCTGCTCTCGCGCGCCGCGGATCTCGGCGCTGACTTGATCGTCAGCGGCGGCTACCATCACTCGCAGCTGCGCGAAGCCTTGCTCGGCGGCGTCAGCCGCGAGTTGCTCGAGCACATGACGGTCCCGGTGCTGATGTCGCATTGAGCGGACGGCATCCTTCCCCCAAGCCTCAGCGCGACAGCAGCCGGTCGACCCAGCGCAGCAGCCGCTCGCCAGGCGACGACTCGTCAGCCGGCTCGGCGCGTTCCTCGACCGGCGCGCGCGACGCCATACGCCCTGCTCTCGGCGGCAGATATTTGTTGACCGGACGGTAGCCGAGTTCGGGCATCAGGTCGCCGCCCTGGCGCTGCGCCACCATCTGTGAGACGTCCGAATCGGGATCACCGAGATCACCGAAATGGCGGGCACTGACCGGGCACGCCATGACGCAGGCCGGCAGCTGGTCTTCTTGCGCCAGGTTGTCGTTGTAGATCCGGTCGATGCACAGCGTGCATTTCTTCATGACCCCGCCATCCGGGTCGAATTCCCGTGCGCCATAAGGACAGGCCCAGGAGCACAGCTTGCAGCCGATGCAGATCGCCTCGTTGACCAGCACGATCCCGTCCTCGGCGCGCTTGTAGGAGGCCCCGGTCGGGCACACGGTGACGCAGGCCGGCTCCTCGCAATGCAGACATGATTTGGGAAAATAGACGGTCCTGGCACCCTCTCCGTCGCCTTCCTCGAACGCGTGGACGCGGTTCAGCCAGACCCCCCAGGCGCCCGCGCCATAAGGGTTGAAATCGGGCAGCGGGCCGACATAGCCGCTGGTATTCCATTCCTTGCAGGCAGTGGCACAGGCCTGGCAGCCCACACAGATGTCGAGGTCGATGACGAGCCCGAGCTTCTTCGCGCCAGGCCGCGGCTCCGGCAGCGAGGTCATTGCGATGCCCGCGCGGGATTCCCGCTCGCCTCCCCGAGATCAGGGAGAAACCTCGAAAGGCTGGTGCGAACCGCTGCGGCCATCGCGTAAAGTACCTTGTGTGTCAAATACCTAAAAGAGAACATCGCGGGCGACTCTGGATATTTAGCAGGGAACCAAAGCGGGGCTCTGAGGGA
>DATNKF010000616.1:0-2112 GCA_035603555.1 Allostellaceae bacterium | reverse complement strand
TTGACCTTCAGCGACGAGGATTTCGACCGCCGCTATTCCGCCGAAGCCGCATCGGCAACAGCCGGCCCGTCCCGGCCCGTCGCTTCGGCGACAAAACCTCCTGCGGCCCAGATCGGCCGCAGCCGCAACAGGTTCATGCGTACTCTCCTGCGCCGCCGCCTCGCCGCCGCCGGCCGCACCTAGGCTTGGTTCTCGATCAGCCTTTTTATCAGCCGATTGACCTCGCCGGCTTTTTCCATGTGCGGCAGGTGTCCGGTTTGCTCGAGGATGTGAACGGGAACGCGTGATGCGAGCGCTTCGGCGTGGGCGACCGGGATGATGCGGTCTTCCCGGCCCCAAATGATTTGCACCGGCAGTTTTAACACTGCGACGGCGTCGCCGAGGACAACGCGTTGGCGGCCGCCGGGGAACCATTCTTCGGCAAAAGCGGCCAACGCCTCCGGCACCCCGTCCAGTCGCTTGTAGCGCAACACATCCTCAATCATCGTGCGGCTGACAAGCGCCGGATCGTGGACCAGGAGGTTGAGTGCCTCGATCGCCTCGCGCCGGCGCGCGGCGCGCACAAAACCGTCGATGAACGCCGCGTTGATCTCCGGCCCGAGCGCGGCCGACGAGATGAGGGTCAGGGTCGCCACGCGCTCGGGCTCGCGCACGGCGAACGAAATGGCGATGCCGCCGCCCATCGAATGTCCGACGAGGTGCAGCCGCTCGATGCCGAGCGCGTTCAGTGCGTGCTCGACGATTGCGGCTAAGCTCTCGGCATCGGCGCGGTCCAGCTGCTTGCCGGATCCGCCATGGCCCGGCAGATCCAGGGCGATGACCTGCCTCCCGTCGGCCAGAGCAGGCTGCGTGAACATCCAGGTGTTGAGATCGGCGCCGAAGCCGTGCAGCAAGAGAACCGGGACACTGTCGCCGTCGCCGAGCGCGAGGTAGCGCAGCCGCAGGCCGGCTGCCTCCAATTCGCGAGGCATTACGGCTTCGGCGTCGACGGCCGCTTCGGCTGATGGCTCGGGGACAGCAAAGCCGGCGACAAAGGTATCGATCTCGCCGTCCGCCACCTCCTCGGGGGCGACTACCGCGAGCAACGCACCGACCGGCAAGGTCGCACCCGCCGGCGCCACGATCCGCCGCAAGGTGCCCCGTGCCGGCGCTTCCATGACGTTGGTGATTTTGGTCGTCTCGATCTCGAGGAGGTCCTCGCCCTCGGCAAAGCTCTGCCCCTGCTGCTTGAGCCAGCCGACAACCTTGCCCTCGGTCATCGTCAAGCCCCATTTCGGCATCGTGATCGCCGTAATCTCAGGGCTCGTCATTTGCAGTGCCCTGCTTGTCATTGCGAGCGCAGCGAAGCAATCTCGGGCAGATTAACTCGGCCCATCGAGATTGCTTCGTCGCTGCGCTCCTCGCAATGACCGGCGTCACCTCGCGTACCCATGAACTTTGCGCACTGCCTCGGCGATCCGCTCGGGGCTCGGAATGTAAAGCTTTTCCAGGGACGGCGCGAACGGGACGGGAGTGTGCGGTGCCGTCACGCGCTTGACCGGAGCTTTCAGGAACGCGAAGGCCTTGTCGGCGACGAGCGCGGCGATGTCCGCTGCCATGCTGCAGCGCGGCGTCGCCTCGTCGACGACAACGAGCCGGCCGGTGCGCTCGACACTCTCGAGGATCGTCTCCTCGTCGAGCGGCGAGGTCGTCCGCGGATCGATCAGCTCGCACTCGATCCCCTCCTTGGCGAGCGTATCGATCGCCTCGCCGGCGTAATGCACCATGCGGGCGAGCGCGACGACCGTGACGTCGTCGCCGTCGCGGACGATGTTGGCTTCGCCGAACGGGATCACGTAGGGCTCGTCCGGGACCTCGGTCCGGAGGTCGTACATCAACTTGTGCTCGCAGAAGATCACCGGGTCGTCGTCGCGGATCGCCTGGATCAGCAGACCCTTGGCGTCATAGGCGTTGGACGGCACGACCACCTTGAGCCCCGGCACCGAGGTGAAGATGTGATAGGGGCTTTGCGAATGCTGGGCGGCGGCGCTCCGGCCGGCGCCGATCATCGTGCGGATCACCATCGGGGTCGTCGCCTTGCCGCCGAACATGTAGCGGAACTTGGCGGCCTGG
>DATNKF010000615.1:0-8384 GCA_035603555.1 Allostellaceae bacterium | reverse complement strand
TTGGTGCAGCAGATGGGTGCCGCCTTTCCCGAACTGTTGCGGGCGCAGCCGTTGATTGCCGAAACCTTGCGGCTCGAGGAGACGAACTTCAAGCAGACGCTCGATCGCGGTCTCCGCCTGCTCGAGGAGGAGACCGCCCGGCTCGGTCCCGCCGACCTGTTGCCCGGCGAGATCGCGTTTCGGCTCTACGACACCTATGGGTTTCCGCTCGACCTCACCGAGGACGTGCTGCGCGGACAAGGCCGCAGGGTGGCGATCGAAGGCTTCGAGAAGGCGATGGCGCGGCAGCGCGAAGAGGCGCGCAAGAGCTGGGTCGGCTCGGGTGAAGCGGCGACAGAGACGATCTGGCTCGGGTTGCGCGAGGAAGTCGGGGCTACCGAGTTCCTCGGCTATGAAACGGAAACTGCCGAAGGCGTGGTGCTGGCGATCATCCAGGGCAACGAGCGTGTCGCGGAGGCGGCTCTTGGCGACGACATCGCGATTGTTGTCAACCAGACACCGTTCTATGGAGAGTCGGGCGGACAGGCCGGGGATACAGGTGTCATCTTTTCGGCCTCCGGAGCCGAGCTCGCGGTGCGCGACACGATCAGGAAGGCGGGCGACCTTCACGTTCATCTCGCTACCGTCACCCGCGGCAGGCTGAAAGCAGGAGACGCCGTCGAGCTGAGGGTCGACGGCTTGCGACGCCGCCGGTTGCGGGCCAACCACTCGGTGACGCACCTGCTGCACGAGGCGCTCCGTCGGCGCCTGGGCGAGCATGTTACGCAAAAGGGATCGCTCGTGGCGCCCGACCGGTTGCGCTTCGACTTCAGCCACCCCCGGGCACTGATCGAAGAGGATACTCTCGCGATCGAGGCAGAGGTCAACGAGCGCATTCGGGCCAATAGCGCGGTACGCACCCGCCTTCTGACCCCGGAGCGTGCCGTGGCCGAAGGGGCGTTGGCGCTCTTCGGCGAGAAGTACGGCGACGAGGTGCGAGTGGTCGCAATGGGCGGAGCGAGCGATGAAGACAAGCCCTTTTCTGTCGAGCTCTGCGGCGGCACTCATGTCCGCCGCACCGGCGATATCGGGTTGTTCAAGATCGTCGGAGAAGCGGCGATCGCCTCGGGAGTGCGGCGGATCGAAGCGCTAACCGGCGCCGCCGCCGAAGCCTTTGTCGCCGAGGAGGAGGGAATCCTGCATGAAGCGGCAGCGGCACTGCGGACCAGCCCCGCCGAGTTGCCGACTCGCCTTGCCAACATCGTCGAGGAGCGTCGGCGCCTCGAGCGCGAACTCGCCGACGCACGCCGGGCGCTGGCCAATACTGGCCCCCGCCGCCAATCGGCCAATAAGCGAATTGGCGAGATTGCCTTCGATGCCCGTATTGTCGAGGGCGTCCCCGGACGGGAGCTCAAATCGCTGGCCGACGATCTGAAGCGTCAGATTGGTTCCGGCGTCGTCGCGGTCGTGTCGCGCGCCGAGGGGAAGGCGGCGATTGTGGTCGGGGTAACGCCAGATCTGACGGGCCGCTTCGACGCGGTCGAGCTCGTCCGTCGCGGCGCCGAAGCGCTGGGCGGCAAGGGCGGCGGTGGCCGCGCCGACATGGCTCAGGCAGGCGGCCCGGAAGCCGCGCGTGCCGAGCAGGCGCTGGCGGCCGTCGAGCGCGCTCTGGCCGCCAAGATCGAGGCTGCCGCGTAAATAGCCCGCTCGAGCTTGCGATTCGCCTGACAATCGGCGTCGCCCGGCCGGCACAAAGCACATCAACTCGTTGTTTTAAAGAAATATTCTGAAATTGTCGGCGAGAAGTTTATGCACTCCTCATAATGCAGTGAGGGGGATCACTTGCATCGACGACATCATCACGGGCCGGCTTGCGGCCCAATGCGGCGCACAAAGGATGTTCTTTCTGCGCCCGCGCTCATCCTGGCGGCATCAGCTGCTCTGGGCTTGACCGGCTGCAGCAGCACCCCACCACAGCATCTCGACGTCCTGAGTGTCGACGGGCGGGATGGCGGTGGCGTCGTGCCAAGCTACGACGCGCTGATGCGGATTGGCGCCGCAGCGCGCAACGGCGGCGATCTCGCCAACGCCGTCGGCGTCTACCGCCGCGCTTCGGATGTCGATCTGCTCAATCCGGCTCCCCTCGTCGCCGCTGGCGACGTGCTCCTCGAGATGGGGTCCGTCAACGAAGCGATCGTGGCCTATAATAACGCTCTGCTTCGCGGCGGCGAAAATCTGCCCGCACTGCTCGGACTGGCCAAGGCGTATCTGAAATCCGGCAAACCCGCACTCGCGCTCGAACCCCTCTCTAAAGCCTACGCGCTGAACCCCGACGAACCCAAGGTCCTGCTTCTGCTCGGCGTCACCAAGGATCTGTCAGGAGAGCACCGCGAAGCGCAGGCTTGGTATCGGCGCGGACTTGAGCTTGCTCCCGGCGATGCGGCGCTGACCGTCGATCTCGCTCTATCGCTGGCGTTGAGTGGCGATTATTCGGGCGCGATCAGCATGTTGCAGCCGATCGCCATAGGACCGCGCGGATCCGCGCAGGAGCGGCAGACCCTGGCACTGATTTACGGTCTGCGCGGAAATGCTGTCGAGGCGGCGCGGCTCAATCGAATCGATCTCGATGACGCCTCGGCCGAGCATAATCTCGCCTATTACGCCACGCTGCGCGCGCTTCCGCCCGAAGCCCGCAACCGGGCGATATTGTCCTCTGGAGGGAAGTCTTAAAAGCCGGCCGGCGGTTCCCGACTTCTTGAAGCCGCAGTCGCGGTCAGCGCTGCGCGAATGTATCGATGATGCCGATTGCCGCCGGGCCGAGCAGCACGATGAACAGCGTCGGAAGAATGAAAAGGATCATCGGTACGGTCAGCAACGCCGGCAGCCGCGCCGCCTTCTCCTCCGCCCGCGTCATGCGCGCCGCACGCATCTCGGAGGCGAGCACGCGCAAGGACTGGGCAAGCGGCGTGCCGAATTTAGCCGTCTGCTGTAATGTGTTGACGACGGCCCGGATGCCCTCGGAGTTGGTGCGGGTGTTGAGGTTGTCGAACGCCATGCGGCGGTCGGGGAGAAAGGTCAGTTCGGCAGCGGTGATGGCGAGTTCTTCGGCGAGTTCGGGCGAACCGTTGCCCAGTTCTCGCGAAACGCGAATGAGGGCTGCGTCGAGGCTGAGCCCGGCCTCGGCGCAGATGACCATCAGGTCGAGCCCGTCCGGCAGCGAGAGCTGCAGCTGTTTGGCGCGCTTTGCTGCGGCATTCCGAAGATACATGGTAGGAGCGTAGAACCCGAGCAGCACGCCCACCATAGGCGGTACGAATTCGAATGCGGGCGTGATCGGCAGGAGGTGAAACACTTTGGTGTCGACCAGCAGCATGATCCCAAACAGAACTGGAAGACTGATCCGCGCAAACAGAAAGCCGACCATCGCGTCACGCGATCGGATCCCGGCCTGAACCAGCATGTTCCTTGCATCTGCGGCGTGCCGGGAGCGCATCAGGTTGAGACGGGTCACGGCCTCGCGCATCAGTCCGACAGCGGCCAGACTGCGACCGCTTCGGCGCGCCGCAAGCGCCTGCTGGCGCAAGCTCTCCTTGCGTTGTCCGATTTGCTCGAGACGCCGCTCGAAGACGCTGCTCGGTCGCAGCACCTGCCAAATTGCCAGAACGGTCGTCAATACCGCGAGTGCAGCGAGCAAGGTGATCGCGTCGTCGAGGGTGACCCCCGCCGGCAGCCAGTCGGCGAGCTGAAAATTGCTGAGGCGGTTGCTCCTCATATTTGGAACTTTGCCATTTTGTTCATGATGACGATGCCGGTTAGAAGCATGGTTACGGCGATCGCGTCGAGGACCAGCCCGCGGACGTCGTTGAAGAGCGGCGTCAAATAGGCGGGCGAGGTCAGCATCAGCACGAGAATGACGGCGACTGGCAATCCGCCGAGGATCATCGTCGTCGCCCGCGTCTCGCTCGCCATGGCGTGGGCCTTTGCTTTCATCTGTTTGCGCCGCCGCAAGATGTCGGCGAGATTGGAAAGGGTTTCGGCGAGGTTGCCGCCGGTCTCACGCTGCACGCTGAGCGCAATCACAAAGAATCGGAATTCCGGCGAGTCGATGTGCTTTGCAGTTTCCCAAAGCAGGCTTTCGAGGTCGCGCCCCATGCGCATTCCGCTCTCGACGAGGCGAAACTCGGCGCCGACCGGATCGGCGATTTCGTGGCCTGCTCCGACGATTGCTTCGGTGACCGGAAGGCCCGAGCGTAGCGCGCGCACTACTAAGTCAATGGCGTCGGGAAACAAGTTGATGAAAGCGGCCAGCCGGCGCTTCCCCATCCGGCCGATGACGAAATGGGGAACTGCAGTGCCAATCAGCAGGCCAATCAGCAGGCTGGGCACGATGCCGATGCCCGTGCCGCTCACAAGCCCGATCGCCGACAGTGCCCCTAGACTGATCGCTGTCATCGCGTATTTGCCGATGCTGATCGCCCGCCCGGTTCGCTCGAGCCGGGCCAGGAGGAGATCGCGCCTAGGTAGCCAGTTGCCGGCAATGCGATCGATTCGCGTGGTGCTCTGCTGCCGCGAAAGCGACCGAGCCACGGCCCACTCGCTCGTGGCGATGCCTTGCGCCCGTTCTTGCATTGAATTGAGACGTCGCTGATATCGTTTGCCGGCGCCGCCGCCGGTCAGTATTAACCCCACCACCCAAAACGTCGCCCCGATGCCGAGCGCGGATATGACCGCGATCAAGGTGTCCGGGTCGAGATTGAAGCCCATCACTTAGATCACCTCGAGGAGCGGCCGCTCAAGCCCGTAATACTCCGCGCGCGGCAGGAAATAGGGGCGAATGCCACTCGATTTAAAAACTCCGCGCAGCATTCCATCGGCCGATTCGCCCTGGAACTGGAACGAGAAGAGTTCCTGGGTGGTGATGGTGTCGCCCTCCATCCCGACCACTTCCATGATATGCGTCACGCGGCGGACCCCGTCGCGCATGCGGTTGACCTGCGCGATCAGATGGACGGCGGCGGCGATCTGGGTGCGCACCGCCTTCGACGGCAGGTTGATGCCGGTCATCCCGACCATGTTCTCCAACCGGGTCAGCGCTTCACGCGGGGAGTTTGCGTGAATTGTGCTCATCGAGCCGTCATGCCCGGTGTTCATCGCTTGCAGCACGTCGAGCGCCTCGGCGCCGCGGATCTCACCCAGGATGATACGGTCGGGGCGCATGCGCAGGGCATTGCGCAGCAAGTCGCGCATCGTGATCTCGCCGGTGCCCTCCAGGTTTGGCGGGCGGGTCTCGAGCCGCACGACATGGGGCTGCTGCATCTGCAACTCGGCCGCGTCTTCGATCGTCACGGTCCGCTCGGCCAGGTCGATCAGCCGAGACAGGGCGTTCAGCAACGTCGTCTTGCCGGAACCAGTGCCGCCGGAAATCAGAATATTGAGCCGGCAGCGGGCGGTGATCTTCAGGAACGTCGCCATCTGCGGCGAGATGTTAGCCTGCTGAGCCATCGTGTCGAGGGTGATGGTTTTCTTTGAGAACTTGCGGATCGAGATGCTCGGCCCGTCGATCGCGAGCGGCGGGGTGATGATGTTGACCCGGCTCCCGTCGGGCAGGCGGGCGTCGACGAGCGGCTGAGACTCATCGATGCGGCGACCGACCCGCGTGACGATTTTGGTCGCCACGTTCATCACATGGTCGTCGTCGCGAAACACGACGTCGGTAAGCTCGAGCTTGCCGCGGCGTTCGACATAGACCTGCTTTGCGCCGTTGACCATGATGTCGGTGACGGTCTCATCCTCGATTAGCGGCTCGAGCGGGCCGAGCCCGAGCATGTCCGCGATCAGCGATTCGACGAGCTCGCGCTGCTCGATGAAATTCAGCTGTATTTTGCTCTCGGTGAGCAGGTCCTTGACCCAGCCGCTGAGCTGCGCCTCGAAAACCGCGCGCGGCATATCGGCCGCGGCCGCTACGTCCATGTGTTCGAGCACGAGCGGCTGAATGTGGGCCTTCGCGGCGTCGATTGCGGCGCGGTGGGAGCGCCGCGGACCGGAGCCGTCCGAGTTGGATTCCGATCTGCCCGGATGGAGCAGAGCCTCCATGATTGAAGTGACGAGATCGCGGCGGTCGAGCGGGTTGGCCTCCATCCCGTGGCGCACAAGATAGGCCTGCACTGCCGCATCAACGACCTTGGCCAGTTCACCGCGGCTGAGGAGGCTTCTCCGCTCGGGCCGAACTTCGGCATTGAGCCTAGCGATCAGCTGCTCTTTGGCCGTCAGCAGCCGGTCTTCAACTGGAGAGCCAATTATGGGCTCGACCTCGGGGACCGAAACCGGAGCAGGGGCAGGCACGGCCTCGACCGCCGAGGAACGGCGCGCCGAAAGCACCGCGATACGTGCGTCGAGCGCGTCTTCGCTCTCCGAGCGTTTGAAGCGGCTTACCATGACAGGGCAAACAATTTGCGTTTCGCGACTGGCAAGGCCGGGCCGGCTAGGACTTCGGCGAGTTGACGAAACTCGCGCACGATCGGGCTCCGCGGCACCGCGACCGGCAGGGGCTGGCCGGAATTCGCCGCCGCGCCGGCCGATTTCGCATCGTAGGAGATGGAGAAATCGAGCGACTTTGCGATCCCCTTCTCAAAATCGCTCTTACCGATCAAGGCGCGCCCCGCCGTCGCACCGGCCTCGGCGAGCCAGAGCCGAACCTGGGGCGCCTGCTCGCGCATCAGGGTTTGCAGCCGGATCGTATCGCGCAGGCCGGCAAGGCTGCGCTCGCAGACGACAACGACGTGGGTTGCCGCGGCGATAACAACGCGCTGTATCGGCGTCGCGCCGCGCGGAAGATCGACGACGATCTTGGAGAATTTGCGGCGCAGCTCGTAGAGCAGCACATCGATTGCACCGGCATCGATGATCATGTGCTGGGTCGCCGACGCTTCGGCGGCTAGCACTCGCAAATTTTCGGTCACCTTGACCATTGCGCGGTCGATGAAAAGGCTGTCGATGCGGGAGGGCTGCTCCAGCGCCTCGCACAGCCCGCTGCCCGGATCGGTATCGAGCTTGAGGGCGATCGTGCCGAAATGGAGATCGAGGTCGAGAAGCGCCACCCGTTCACCGCGCTCCTCGGCGATCAGCCAGGCGCAGGAGACGGCGGTTGTCGTCGTGCCGACGCCGCCGCGACTCCCGGTAAAAACAATGACCTGACCCAGCCCGCCGTCGGTCCCTGTTCCGGGCGCGTGCGATCGTTTCTCCAGCGCGGCGGATAAAGTCTCGCGGGTCGGCGGCTTGACCAAATAGTCGTTGGCCCCGGCCGCGAGGAGGTCGCGGAACAGCGCGACATCGTTCAGAGCGCCAAGCACGACAATTTTGAGCTCGGCGCCGCCGACAGTTCGCGCCGAGCTGACCTCGGCAATCGGGGCTGCGGCATCGGCAAGGTCGAGAAGCAGAACCCGCGGCGCATAGCCGGAGCGAACGCGCCGCAACGCGGCGTCGAGCGTGTCGGCGATGATCAGCTCGTCATCCAATTGCATATCGCGGCAGATCCCTTGCAGGCGATCGACCGTCTGCTGCTCCTGCACGACGGCCAGAACGCCCGTTCGTTCGGGCTTGAGCGCAGCGGCGGAGCGCGATGCTCTCATGACTGACCTCCGACCCTATGGGACTTGAACTGGGAGACGGTCTCGGTTTCCACCGCTGTGGCGGGGGTTTGGCACGTACGCGCGGGTCGGCCGGACATGATCAACTCCGAGCAAGGGGCATTCGCGAACATCCTGGACCGCAAGAGTTAAGTAACGGATAACCGTTAAATCGTCCGGCTGTGGGGTCGGTGATTATTGGGTCAGCCGCAGAGCGATGAGCGCCTGCGCGATGTCGTTGAACACCTTCTTCAGGTTGCTCGGGGTGGCGGCCTCGAAGAAGCCCCCGGTGGACCCCGGGCAGTTCTGTAGATCAGTGTTGGTGGCGCCTGCGCTCCCCAGACCGATCGTGTAGATCACGAAGTCGCCGGTCGCAGCCATGTTGCTGCAGACACTTGCCAGGCGAGTGCTCAAATTGGTTACCGCGGTGCCGGTGTTGGTTGTGGCGATTTTCCCGTCAGTGATCTGACCGAGCCCGGTCATGTTATCGCTCGCCGGCCATTCCTCGTGGCCATCCGTCATCAGCACGACGACTTTCTTCCAGCCGGTGGTCGTGGCGTCCGTGTAGCTCAGCGGGTGGCCGTTATTGGCGGTGAACGGCCCGTTCGACGAGAGAACGCGCCAGCCCCAGATCATCCCGATATGGACTTGGGTGCCGCCGGCGTCGCGCGGCCACATGTTGTTGATCTTGTTGAGGACAGAGGTCTTGCCGGCCGAACTGGTGACGTCGGTCAACGGCAGCAACGAAACCGGGCAACCTTGATTGGGGCCGGGAAAGGC
>DATNKF010000614.1:0-4472 GCA_035603555.1 Allostellaceae bacterium | reverse complement strand
GCTTCCCCGCCGCGTCACCTGGTTCATGTCTTGGAAGTCTTCCTGGTCATAACCCATGTAGCTGTGAACGTAGCACCAACTCGGCGGCGAACCGTTGGCTGTGACTTTGTACGGATCAAGCGCCAGGATATCGGCTTCGATGGACAATTTCCCGGTGGTGGCGCTGACCACGTCCAGCGCCATGTCGCAGGGATTGCCGCCAATCTCCCTGACGGCTGCCGCGGGAGTGAGCCGGTACCCTTGCAGACATTTGCCCCCCTGAGCAAAAGCAATACGAGTTGCCGTGCACGGCACCTCGGCGAATTTATCCTCCTCCACGCGATATCGGCCGAAATAAGGATTTCGCGCGTAAGCCTTCCAGGGATCGCGCATATAGGGCGGCTCGACCGGGGCCGCCTGCGCGAGGACGATGACCTTGGGAACCTTGAGCCTGGCATCTTGGGCGCAGGCGCTGCTCACGAATGCCATCATCCCTGCCGTCGCGATGGCCGCCCACACGTAACCAGAGACCGCTTGCATGATCATCCTCTCTGATGGCGCCGGGCCATTGCGGATCGGGCGGATCGGGGGGATCGGCGCCACAGCCGATATAGTCGCAATCGTCGATCATTGCTGTGTTCCGAAAAACTCGCCGTGGCACCAGACCATCAATGGCACCGCCGTTGCGCCGTTGCTGCCACCGGGCGAGACCTACATGTTCGCGCTGGGCTTGGCGTGAGGGCGCGGCATTTCTATGATCGACCGCAAGCGAACCCGAACGAGGAGGACCGAGATGGACCAGGACGCCAAGAAAACGGCACTCCGGATGATCCCCTACGGGATCTATGTGCTGACCGCCGATGACGGCAAGGGCAATGTCGCGGCCGCCACGGTCAATTGGGTAACGCAGACCGCCTTCGCCCCGCCGCTCGTCGTCGTCGGGGTCAAGACCGATTCCGGCGCCTACCAGATCGTCAAGGATACCAAGACCTTTGCCTTGAACATGCTGGGCAAGGACGGCAAAGGAGTCGCCTTCACCTTCTTCAAGCCGACCAAGCTCGAAGACGGCAAGCTCTCCGGGCAGGCCATTCACAAGGGTACCACCGGCGCGCCGATCCTCGATGCGGCACCGGCGGCGGTCGAGTGCCGGGTCACCAGCATCGTCGAGCAGGGCGACCACCACATCGTCGTCGGCGAGGTCGTCGAGGCGCATGTCGCAAAGCCGATCACCGGGCGCCCGGACGCCGCCATCCTCGAAATGAAGGAGCTCGGCGACAACGTTTTTTACGGCGGCTGAGAGGCCAGCCTTGCTCTGCCTCCATCCGCCCTCACCCGCCTCGCTGGCGCTCGGCACCCTCCCGCAGTGCGGGAGAGGGGCTACACGTTGACGCGAAAGCAAAGCACCTCTCCCGCATTGCGGGAGAGGGAGGGGCCCAGGCCGCAGGGCTGGGAGGGTGAGGGCCTAGAGCGAGCATTCCCCGTTAAAAGCGTCAAAACAAGGATCCCCCATGCAGCAGGAAATCGCGCAGCCCATCCTCAACTGGCCGTCCGAAGGTAATGCCCGCGTTCCATACCGGATGTTCTCCGATCCCGAGGTCTATCGGGCCGAGCTCGCCCGGATCTTTCTCGGGCCGACCTGGCAATATCTCGCACTTGCCGGCGAGCTGCCGCAGCCGGGCGATTACCTGACGACCTTTCTCGGCGAGACCCCGGTTATCGTCACCCGCGGACAGGACGGCGAGATCCACGCGATGGTCAACCGCTGCGCCCACCGCGGCAACCTCGTTTGTCTCAAGCGGCGCGGGCATGCCGACAACTTGACCTGCGTCTATCATGCCTGGCGCTATGATCTCGAAGGCAATCTCGACAGCGTCGCCTTTCGCCGCGGTATCGCCGGCAAGGGCGGGATGCCGGCGAGCTTCAATCTTGAGGAGCACGGCCTCAAGAAGCTGCGCGTCGACACCTTCGGCGACCTCGTCTTCGGGACCCTGTCACCGGAAGCGCCGCCATTGGCGAGCTACATCGGCAACCTGATCGGCTCGCGGATTCACCGGGTATTGCACGGCAAGCCGAAGATCCTCGGAACGACCTCGCAGATCCTGCACAACAACTGGAAGCTCTATTTCGAGAATGTGCGGGACACCTATCACGCGACCCTGCTGCACGCCTTCTTCACGACGTTTCGCATCTCGCGGCTGACCTCGGAAGGCGGCGTCGACATCGCCGAGAACGGGGCGCATCACGCGAGCTACACGCGCAACAAGGTCGACCGCGTCGACCAGGCGACCTCCGACCAGCTCTACGCCGGCATCCCGTCATTGCGCGAGAATTTCCGGCTGGCCGATCCGAGTTTTCTCACCATGGCCGAGGAGTTCGGCGACGACACCACGACGCAGATCCTGTCGCTCTTCCCCAATTTCGTATTGCAGCAGATCCAGAACAGCATTGCATTGCGCCTGGTATTGCCGAAAGGCCCGGACAAGACCGAGCTGCAATGGACCTATATCGGCTTCGAGGAAGATGCTCCCGAGATGACCGACCTGCGGCTGGCGCAGGCCAATCTCGTCGGTCCCGCCGGTTATGTCTCGATGGAGGACGGTGCCGTCGGCAATTTCATTCAGCGTGCGATTCACGGCTCCGAGGAGGAGTGCTCGGTGCTCGAAATGGGCGGTTTCGGGCATGTCTCCGAAGCCAACCGGACGACCGAGGCTTCGGTGCGCGGTTTCTGGCACGCCTATCGGCCCTTGATGGGGTTGTGAGGTGACCGGCGTCGAGGCGGTGGTGCGGCGGTTGGAGCTGGAAGAGCTCTACACCGATTATGTCCACTGCCTCGATGCCGACGAGCTCGAGCGCTGGCCCGACTTCTTCACCGAGGACTGTTTCTATCGCATTACCTCGGCCGAGAACTATGAGGCCGGCTTGCCGTTGGGGCTGATCCATGCGACCTCGCGCAATATGCTGAAGGACCGGGTCAGTGCCCTGCGCGAGGCCAACATTTACGAGCCGCAGCGCTACCGCCACCTGGTCTCGTCGATCAAGGTCTTGAAGGAAGAGGGGGCGACCCTCGATCTCGCGGCGAATTTTCTCGTCGTGCGGACGATGCAGGAGGGCGACATGACCCTCTTCGCCGCAGGAGCCTACCTCGACCAGGTCAGGCGAGAGGGCGGCACCTGGAAATTTGCACGCAAGAATGTTGTCCTCGACAGCCGCCAGATCGATACCTTGCTGGCGATCCCGATTTGAGCGCGATCACGCTGCCTCGGCGGTAATCCGCCCGACCTTGATGGCGTCGAGGAAGGTGTGCCAGTCGCGCGTCGTCTGATCGGCATAGGCCATCGCGAACTCGGCGATCGCATGGTCGAATTCGCCGTCATCGCCCATGTAGCCGGAGAGCGCCACGGCATCGCCGGAACGCGCATGAGCGCGCGCCAGAGTGCGCCCGCACAGCTTGGCGTAGAACGGCAGCGCCTCTTCGAGCAAGGCACCGATATCGGCCAGCCGCGAATCCTTCAGCCGCCGGACATAGAAATGACGCCCGTTGATCGGGTTCCGGGTCCAGCCGAGAAAGACATCGGTGGCGGCCTGCATCATGCGTTGCCCGACCACCACCCGTTCCCCGTGATTGGCGTAATCCGACGCGCCGGCAAATGGGGCGAGCACCGATGCCTGCGCCTCCTTGATCTGCAACAGCAATGGCGAGCCGTCGTCGGCGACGAATAATCCAATCGCGCAAAAGGTGCCGACGCTGCCGACCCCGACGGTCTTGAAGGCGACGTCGCGGCGATGGTAGCGCTGCAGCAGCACCCGCCGATCCTCCTGCAACGTCTCGGCGTAGGAGCCGAAAGCCTGATGCGCATGGAGCTCGTGGTGGCTCAGATGGCGCACCAGCGGCAGCTTGTCCTTGATTTTCCAATCGCCGTTTTTCCGTTCGACGAGACCGAAATGCTCTGCGGTGCTCTGCAGTATGGTCTCGCGGCGCCTCTCGATCCTCTCTCGGATCCTGTTGGAGTCGATGTCGGCGATCGCACCGGCAAGATCGATATGCGAGCTCCAGGCGGCGAGCGGGGGGAGCAGCGCCAGCCGGCCAAGGTGCCTACGGTAGCTCTTGGCGGCAGTGCGGGCGAGAAGACGGCACTCTCGGTCCGAGGCCTTGGCGACCCGACCGGCGACGGCGAGGCTCGCAGCAACCCGCTTCACGTCCCACTCGAAGGGAGCCGGGATTGTTTCGTCAAAGTCATTAACATCGAAGACGGGCGTCCCTTCGGGCGACGCATAGGCGCCAAAATTCGCGAGATGACAGTCACCGCAGGCTTGCACGCGGAAACCGGTAGACGGGCCCGCAGCGAGATCGGCAGCCATGATCGCCGCGGCGCCCCGCAGGAAGGCGAAGGGGTCGCACTTCATCCGCGCATAGCGCAGCGGAAGCAACTCCACGATCCGGTTCTTACCCAACTCGATCAGAATTTCGACCGGATCGGCCCGGTTTGCCGGCG
>DATNKF010000613.1:0-2198 GCA_035603555.1 Allostellaceae bacterium | reverse complement strand
CAGTCTCAAACCGGCACCGCGCCCGCGGCGGCTGTGCCCGGCGGCGCTCCGCCCACAGCGCGCTACGGCGATCCGGCTTGGTGGGCGCAGCGGAAAGAGGAAGTCCTGGAGCCGGCGCTCGAGATCGTCGATCCGCACCATCATCTGTGGGACCGCAACGGGCACCGTTATCTGCTCGACCAATTGCTCGCTGATACCGGCAGTGGTCACAACATCAGACAAAGCGTCTTTGTCGAATGCGGCTCGATGTACCGCGCCGACGGGCCGGCAGAGATGAAGCCGGTCGGCGAAATCGAATTCGTCAACGGCACGGCGGCGATGAGCGAGAGCGGACAGTACGGCAAGAGCCGGCTGTGCGCCGGCATTGTCGGGCACGCCGACCTGCGCCTCGGCGACGGCGTGGCGCGAGTGCTGGAGGCAGAGATCGCTGCCGGCGACGGCCGCTTCCGCGGCATCCGCCATTCGGTGACCTGGGACGCCAGCGAGATGTTCTCGCGCGGCCGCACGAACTCGCCGAAGGGCCAGATGGCCGATGCGACCTGGCGGGCGGGGTTTGCCCGGCTGGCGCCGCTGAACCTGACCTTCGAAGCTTGGCTGTACCACCCTCAACTTATGGAGCTGGCGGATCTGGCGCGCGCGTTTCCGCAGACGACAATCATCCTGAACCATGTCGGCGGGCCGCTCGGCATCGGCCCGTACGCGGACAAGAAGCAGGAAACCTTCGCGGCGTGGAAGGCCGGCATCGCCGAACTCGGCAAGTGCCAGAACGTCGTCGTCAAGCTCGGCGGGCTCGGCATGCTGTTCGGCATGTTCGACTTCCACACGCGCGAGACTCCGCCTTCGTCGGAGGAGCTGGCGCGCGCCTACAAGCCCTATCTCGAGACCTGCATTCTGGCGTTCGGCCCCGAGCGCGGCATGTTCGAGAGCAACTTCCCGCCGGACGGGGTCAGTTCGAGCTACGCCGTCCTGTGGAACGCCTTCAAACGCCTGGCCGCCGGCTACTCGGCCGACGAAAAAGCAAACCTGTTCAGCGGCACAGCAAAGCGCGTCTACCGCCTCGCCTAGGCGATTTGGGTCCTTTCGGCGGCGACGGCTTTTTGCACGGCGGGGCGCGCCAGCATGCGTTTGCGGTGCTCCATGACGCGCGGCAGCCTGGTCGTGTCGACCCCGTCGCCTTCGATCCAGGTCCCGATCGTGAACAGGTACGGGTCGCAGATGGTGTACTGCTCGCCCATGACCCACGGGCCCTTCAAGAGCTTGCGCTCGATCAGCTCGAAGGACTCCGTCATCGTCGCGGGCACTTTGCGCTTCATCGCCTCGATCGCCGCGGCGTCGTCTGCCCACCGCGCGCCCCGCCTGCCATGCGCATGCGCGACGTGCACTGTCGAGCAGAGATAGCTGTTGAACTCCTGCACTTGCGCCAAGGCAAACGGATCCGAGAGCGGTGCCAGTTCCGACTTCGGAAAGCGCTGCGCCACGAAGAGCAGCAATCCGGGCGTTTCGGTGAGTGTGCCATTTTCGGTCACCAGCGCGGGAACCCGCCCCTTCGGATTTATCGCGAGGTATTCGGGGCTTCTCTGAGCCTGCGAACCGAAATCGACCGGAACCGCCTCATAGGGTGCGCCGGCCTCCTCGAGCGCGATGTGCGTCGCGAGCGCACAGGTTCCCGGAGCGTAGTAGAGCTTGAACATCGACGTCGTCCTTTCGCCGGTCAGCAGGTCACGAGCGGTGCGGCCGGGGTCAGCTTTCCGACAGTCCGCAGTAGCAAGAATCACGGGCAGCTTGTATCAGGGATGCGGGTTGCCGGCACCTTGACTCTTCACGCGGAAGGAACGGACCAATGTTGATCGTCGACGCACAGATCCATCTCTGGGAAAAGGGCACGCCGTCACCGCACCATCGTCAGGAGCCCTATTCGGCCGAAGAGGCGATCGCCGGCATGGATGCCGCCAGCGTCGACCGGGCATTGATCCACCCGGTGCTGTGGGACCCGGACTCGAACGAGCTGGCGGTCGAAGCGGTGCGCAAATACCCCGCCCGCTTTGCGATCATGGGCTGGTTCTATCTCGACGACCCGAACGGCCGAGACCTCGTCGCGCAGTGGAAGGAGCGGACGGGCATGCTCGGCCTGCGCTTCTATACCAACGAGCGGCACCCGCAATCCTGGTTCACCGACGGCACGCTCGACTGGCTGTGGC
>DATNKF010000612.1:0-4302 GCA_035603555.1 Allostellaceae bacterium | reverse complement strand
TATGCGACGCCGAGCCCGCTCTCCTCTGCATCGCGGAATTGCGTGTTGTAGAGATCGGCGAACACGCGGTTGCGGCGCATGAGCTCGGCGAAAGTGCCGCGTTCGGCGATGATGCCGTCGCGGAGCACTAGGATCAGGTCGCAATTGCGTATCGTCGATAAGCGGTGCGCGATGATGAAGGTTGTGCGGCCGCTCGTGAGACGCTTGATTCCGTCCATCACTTGCGCCTCGGTCTCGACGTCGAGAGCCGAGGTCGGCTCGTCCAGGATGAGGATCGGAGCGTCGCGCAGGAGGGCGCGGGCGATCGTCAGGCGCTGCTTCTCGCCCTCCGACAGGGTGGCGCCAGCTTCACCTATGACCGTCTCGTAACCCTGCGGCAGCGACATGATCATGGGGTGGATGCTGGCGAGACGCGCTGCGTCCTCGATCTCCTCCGGCGTGGCATCGGGCCGGCCGTAGGCGAGATTGTCGCGCACCGAGATCGGGAAGATCAGCGGCGGCTGCAGCACCATCGCGATCTGCCGGCGCAGCGATCTGAGGCTGAATTCGCGGACATCGACGCCGTCGATCGCGACGCTCCCGGTCGATGGGTCGAAAAAGCGCGGCAGGAGCCCGAGCATAGTCGATTTCCCGGCGCCCGTCGGACCGACGACGGCGACCCTCATGCCGGGCTCGACCCTGAGATCGATCGACCGCAGCACCGGCATCTCGGAGCGATAGCGGAAGCTGACGCCGCTCCATTCAATAGGGCCGTGAGCGCCTTCCGGGGACAGGATTAGCGGGCCGTCCTGGAGGTCGGCTTCGGTCTCGAGGATCTCAAAAACGCGGCGGGCGCTGATACGGGCGCTGGCGATCAGGCCCCAGCTCTGCGTCAACTGGTTGACCGGGACATAGAGTTGCGCCAGGTAGGAGATGAAGACGATCAGCTGGCCGACCGACAGCGTGCCCGAGAGCACCGAGCGCGCGCCGACGTAGATGACGAGCGCGGTTCCCGCGGCGATGAGCGTATTGACCACGCCCGAATAAAAAGTCTGCCAGCTGTAGAGCTTGAGGGTGAAGTCGAGGCTGGTACGGCTCGCCCCCATAAAGCGGCGATGCTCCTCTTCTTCCTTGGTGAAGGCCTGGACGACCTTCATCGACGAAATCGCCCATTGGACGACCGAGTAAACCCTGCTGTCGGCATCGCGGACGTCCGTGGCAACATCGGCGATCCGGCGATTAAAAAAGCCGATCGACAGGAACAGCACCGGGACGACGCTCATCGACAGCATCGTCAGCACGGGGTCGAGCGGGAACAGGATCACCAGCATCCCGGCGAGGAGGACGATCGCCGAAATGATCGGCAGCAACCCGTTCATCAGCATCGTCTGCACGGCGAAGCTGTCGGCGGTGATGCGGAACATGATGTCGCCGACCTGCTGGCGGCTGTGGAAGGCGAGCGACAACCGCTGAAGGTGGCTGTACAGACTTCCCCGCAGGTCGTTGACCATGCGCTGGCCGACCCCGATCGCCGTGTAATTGTGCAGCAGTGTCAGCGCCCCGGCGACGAGCTGCACGAATACAATGCCGAGACAGGCCAAGCCGAGGAGCCCGAGCGGCGACCAGCCTTCGGGCAGGGCGAAGCCCACGGCCTTGCGGCCAAGCACGTTGTCGATGACTACCTGCAAGGGCCACGGCTTGAGCAGCTCGAAGCCGGCGATCAGGAAGACCTGGGCCAGCGCCCAGGCGAAGCGCAACCGATAGGGCCGCAGATAGGGCAGCAGCTTCCAGCCGTAGCTCGTCTTCATGACCGCACCGTCTCTCGCACTGGGCGGTATGCGCTGCGAACATCGCCGGCTCGATCGATGAGCCGCCCGGGACGCCCGGCTCGGTCGACGGCGATCACCCGGGAGTGATAGGCCTCGAGCGAGCCGCGATGCCCGATGCTGATCACCGTCGTTTCCGGCAAGACATCAGCGATCATGCGATAGAGCGCCGCCTCTTCCTCCTCATCGGTCGCCGAGGTGGCCTCATCCAGGAACAGCCAGTCCGGCTTGATCAAGAGGGCCCGGGCGATTGCCAGCCGTTGCTGCTCGCCAAGCGACAGAACCTGTGCCCAATGCGCGTCCTCGTCCAAGCGCTGGCTCAAACTGGGCAACCCGACGGCAGCCAACGCCGCATGCGCCGCGGCCTCGCCGTCCGATGCGGGCCGGGTGGGAAACCATAGCGCCTCGCGCAAGGTCCCGATCGGCATGTAGGGCCGCTGCGGCAGGAACAGCGTCTTGGCTCCAGCCGGCAGGCGGACGCGCCCGCTCGCGAACGGCCACAATCCGGCGAGGACGCGGAACAGCGTGCTCTTGCCGCTGCCCGAAGGTCCCTGCAACAGCACCGCCTCGTGTGGCTTGAAGCTCAACGTCACCGGAGCGAGCAGCGGTGCTCCATCGGGCAAAGACACGCCGACATCCTGCAAGTCGATGGTCTCCTGCACGGCCGTTTCCGTGCGCGGGCCAAGGACTGCCGCGGCGGTCTCGCGCCTGATCTCGGCGGCAAACTCGGTCAACCGGTCGACCGTCGCGCGCCACTCGGCGAAGGCGGTGTAGCTGGCGATGAACCAGGACAGCGCCTCGTTGACACGTTCAAATGCGTTCGCGATCTGGGTTAGCACGCCGAGCTGGATCGCGCCGGAGAAATAGCGGGGCGAGGCGATCAGCAGCGCAAAGGATGAGGTACCCTGGCTGAACAACAGCTGGAACATCAGGTACTGGTTGCTGCGGAGGATGATGCGCTTGAAATTGTCGTAGAGGGTGCGGAACCTCCCGAGCGCGATGCCGCGCTCCTGCGCTTCGCCGCCATAGAGCGCGATGCCCTCGGCCTCCTCACGAAGGCGCACGAGACTGAAGCGGAAATCCGCCTCGACCGCCTGCTGTCGGTTGTTGAGGCGGATCAGCGGCCGACCGATCAAATGCGCGATCGTCGATCCAAGGCCCGAGTACAGCACGGCTACCCAGAACATGTAGCCCGGGATCGTGATCGCGAAACCGCCGATCGGCAGCGTGATGCTGCCGGAGAGATACCAAAGCAGCGCGGCAAAGGAGGCGAGCGTCGCTAGCGAGTTGAGCAAGCCCAGACCCAAGAACATGGATCGCTGGATAAAGAGGCGGACGTCCTCGGAGATCCGTTGATCCGGGTTGTCGACCCGCCCCGAAAAGCGCATGCGATAGAAGGTCCGGTTGGCAAGCCAACGAGTGACATATTGATCGGTCAGCCAGCGCCGCCAGCGGAGCTGGAGCGTCTGATCGAGATAAACGCGCAGCACAGCGATCACGAGATAGAGCAGGATCAGCACGATGACGATGACTAAGGCGCGATAGAAGGCGGCAGCGTTCTGCTGCTGCAGGGCGGTGAAGAGCGCTCCATTCGCCTGGTTCTGCAATACGTTAACGCCCACCAGGCCGAGGTTGAGGCCGATGATCGCGGTCAGGAGCAGCCGCGCCGACCACCGTTCCTCACTTCCCCAATAGCCCTTTGTCAGAATCCAGGCGTCGCAAGCGAGCTGTCTCAGCCTCTTCATCCCACTCTCCCGCCGGAAACGGCTTACCCGCAGTAAGGGCAGGAGGATGCGTCGAAAACATTAATGCAGCTTAAGCTGGGCTCATGGCGCTTGCACGGGCGCGGCCGGAGGGTGGCGCGATGACATCGAAATTGCGACGACCCGGGCGGGCAAGACACCTCTCAGGAGGATCACCAGAATTAACTCCATAACGGTCTCTCCGCTTCGGCAGTATCGCGAAGCGATGAAGGCGATAGGAGATCAGAGCCATTGTGGACCGTACTGCGGAGTTGATGGCAAAAGGCCGGCAGTGATGCCGGCCTTTTACCCATTTCGGATTGGGGTAGAGCTTGCCAAATACCGATGCTAACGCCCGATACCGATGTTAACGCCCGATACCGATGTTAACGCCAGCCTATGCCGATGCCAGGGCCATAAACCACCGGCGGATAGCGGTATGGCAAGCCATAGTAGGACGAGTGGTATTGGGAGCCATAGACCACCGGCGGAGCGCGATAATACCCTCCATTCCAGTTGTGATGATATCCACGATGATTGCCGTCCCAGTCCGCGTTAGCCGGTACGGCGAGAGTCCCGAGGGCGAGCATTGTGCAGATTCCGAACGCTGCCGTGAGCCTCGCCGACCGACGGCGTTTCGATTTGGTGTCGATAATCCAGGTCATGACGACCTCCTCTGATGAGCGTGGTGTCACGGTCGCGGAACGCGATCGTTGGCCCTGCTAGACATGTGGCGCAGCTGACTCACGTCCGGG
>DATNKF010000611.1:0-4989 GCA_035603555.1 Allostellaceae bacterium | reverse complement strand
TCCATTTCGCCGAGCTTCGGCCGGGTAAATGCGACCTTCCAGACCAGATAGGGCCGGTTCGAGGCATCGAGGCTGACCCGTGTCAGGGTCTCGTCCATCGGGATCACCGCGTGCCCGTATCGGGCGATGCCGGCCCGATTGCCAAGCGCCCGGGAGACCGCTTCGCCGACGACATAGCCAGTGTCTTCGGTGGTGTGGTGGAAGTCGATGTGCAAGTCGCCTACCGCCTGCAGCGAGATGTCGATCAGGCTGTGCTTGGCGAGCTGCTCCAGCATGTGATCGAGAAACCCGATGCCGGTCGATATCTCGGCAATGCCGGCCCCGTCGAGACCGACCCGGCCGGTGATCTGGGTTTCCCTGGTGTTGCGCTCGACCGTTGCGACCCGCACGGTACACCTCCTACAGAGCCGCGCCTGCGGCGGCGTCCTTTTATCAACTTCGCCGGCTGGTTGCCACTGTCGGCCCGAGGCCGCATCGTGTTCGGCTTGCCGCCACAGCCGATCCGGCCTACATCACAAGCTTCCGGGCACCAGCGAGCCAAAAGACCGGACTTCTGAAGAGACGCATGGACCATTCCCGCAGGACCGTGTGGCACGGCACGACGATCCTCTGTCTGCGCAAAGGCGGTCAGGTGGTCGTCGCGGGCGACGGTCAGGTCTCGATGGGCCAAACGGTGGTCAAGTCGAATGCGCGCAAGCTTCGGCGGCTCGGCGGGGGTTCGGTGATCGCCGGGTTTGCCGGCGCCACCGCCGACGCGATCGCCTTGTTCGAGCGGCTCGAAGGAAAGCTCGAACAATATTCCGGGCAGCTCACCCGGGCCTGCGTAGAGCTGACAAAAGACTGGCGCACCGACCGCTATCTGCGCCGGCTCGAGGCGATGATGGCGGTCGCCGACAAGAGCGTGTCGCTGATCCTGTCGGGCACCGGCGATGTGCTCGAGCCCGACGACGGGATCATCGGCCTGGGCTCGGGCGGCGGTTATGCGCTTGCCGCGGCGCGTGCGTTGATCGGCATCGACGGCATCGACGCCGAAGAGGTCGCACGCCGCGCGATGGTGATCGCCGCCGGGATCTGTATTTATACCAATGACAAGATCACCCTCGAAAAACTCGAATATTGAGATGAGACAGCGTTTCACAATGTCGGGGTCACCCCCGCGAAAGCGGGGGCTCAGGGCGCCCCACGATGCGTCGATGCCCGTGAACTCCCGCTTTCGCGGGAATGAGGGCGGGCCGGGATGACCTCATTCAGCCCGCGCGAGATCGTCTCCGAGCTCGACCGTTTCATCGTCGGCCAGCACGATGCCAAGCGCGCCGTCGCGATCGCCCTTAGAAACCGCTGGCGTCGCCAGCAGCTTACGCCGGAACTGCGCGAAGAGGTGCTGCCGAAGAACATCCTGATGATCGGACCGACAGGATGCGGCAAGACTGAGATTTCACGCCGCCTCGCGCGCCTGGCCCAGGCGCCTTTTGTCAAGGTCGAGGCGACGAAGTTCACCGAGGTCGGCTATGTCGGCCGCGACGTCGAGCAGATCGTGCGCGATCTCGTCGAAATCGCCATCGGGATGACCCGCGAGCGGTTGCGCAAGGAGGTCGAATCGAAGGCCGAGCTCGCCGCCGAGGAGCGCGTGCTCGACGCGCTCGTCGGCTCCGGCGCCAGCGCCGACACCCGTCAGAAGTTCCGCAAAAGGCTCCGCGAGGGTGCGTTCGACGAACGCGAGATCGAAGTCGCCGTGCAGGAGAGTGCTGCGGCCAACCTGCCGACGTTCGAGATTCCGGGCATGCCCGGCGCTCAGATGGGAATGCTCAACCTCGGCGACATCTTCGGCAAGGCCTTTGGCACGCGCTCGAAGCCGAAGAAGATGACTGTCGCCGAGAGCCATCGCGTGCTGGTCGCCGAAGAGAGCGACAAGCTCTTGGATCAGGAGATGGTGGTGCGCGAGGCGATCACCGCGGTCGAGCAGAACGGCATCGTCTTTATCGACGAGATCGACAAGATCTGCGGGCGCGGCGAGCGGCTCGGCGGCGGCGGGCCCGATGTCAGCCGCGAGGGGGTGCAGCGCGACCTCCTGCCGCTGATCGAGGGCACCACCGTTGCGACCAAGCATGGTGCGGTCAAGACCGACCATGTCTTGTTTATCGCCTCGGGCGCCTTCCACCAGGCCAAACCCTCCGATCTTCTGCCCGAGCTGCAAGGAAGGTTGCCGATCCGGGTCGAGTTGAAGGCGCTCGACCGCGACGACTTCCGGCGCATCCTGACCGAGCCCGAGGCGAGCCTGATCAAGCAGTATAAGGCATTGCTCGCGACCGAGGGTGTCACCCTCGACTTCGACGAAGCCTCGATCGAGGAGCTCGCCCTCCTCGCCGAAGAGATCAACACCGCGGTCGAGAATATCGGGGCACGGCGGCTGCACACGATCCTCGAGCGGCTCCTGGAGGAGATCAGTTTCACTGCCTCTGACCGACCCGAGGGAACGCTGATCGAGATCGACCGGGCCTATGTGCGCGACAAGGTCGGGGCGCTGGCGCAGAACGCCGACCTGTCGAGATTCATCCTGTAAACGGATCACCCCGGCTACAAGGACCTCCGCCACTCCTCTTGACGAGGGCAAGACGACTGGTCATATCAAATCGGTGATAAAACCGAACGTACGCGAAAAACTCCTCGACGCGGGCGTCGAGATCGTCCACCGCTGCGGCTTCAACGGCTGCGGGGTGCAGGAGATCACCGACGCCGCAGGCGTTCCCAAGGGTTCGTTCTACAATCATTTCGCGAGCAAGGAGGCGCTAGGCGCGGCAGTGCTCGACCGCTATTGGCAGCAACGCGCCAGTGCCACCCTGGGGATACTCGAAGACAGCGAGGTTCGGCCGCGCGAGCGGCTGCGCCGCCACTTCGCCGCGATGGCCGCCAATATGGCGAAGCGCGGCTATACCGGGGGCTGCCTGATCGGCAATCTCGGGGCGGAGCTCTCCGACCACAGCAAGCTCGTCTGCGAGCGTCTCGCCGCAGTCTTCGCCGGGTGGACCGGGGCGGTCGAAACCTGCATCCGGCAGGCCCAGCAGGAGGGCGGCATTCGCGCCGATTGTGATGCCGGTGTGCTCGCCGCGTTCCTGATCAACGCCTGGGAAGGAGCGGTGCTGCGCGCCAAGGTCGACAAGAACGCCGCGCCGTTCGAGGAGTTCGACGAAGTCGTGTTCGGAAAATTGCTTGCTTCGGCCTCCAACCCGATGAGGAATTGCCATGAGTCTCTCCCGTGACGTGATCGACCGGCTCCCGCACGTCGAAGGTGTCCTCAATTACCTCGCGCCGATGGCCGAAAAGCCGATGAACCTGGCTTATGACCCGCCGCCGGGCGTGGCCCGCTCGACCGGTGTTCCCGAACCGCATCGGATGACGATTTACGATGCCCGCCCGGTGGCGGCGCGTCTGTCGCTCGACGGCGAAGGCCTGGCCGTGGTCGAGCACCGCAGCGCCGTCAGGGACTTCTATGACGAGGACGAGCTGCGCCAAGTGTACTATCTCGAGGCCGAACGGCTCGTGGCGGAAGCCACCGGCGCCCAGCGCGTTCTGGTGTTCGACCACACGATCCGCCGTCGCGTCTCAGGCGGCATCGACCGGGCGCCCGGGACGCCGCGCCAGCCGGTCACCAGCGTTCACAACGACTACACGGTCAAATCCGGCCCGCAACGGGTGCGCGATCTGATGGGCGAGGAAGCCGAAGAGCTGCTCCGCCATCGCTTCGAGATCGTCAATGTTTGGCGTCCGATCCGCGGACCGCTGCGCGATGCTCCGCTCGCCGTGTGCGATGCTACCAGCGTCGCCTTCGCGGACTTCGTGCCTTCTGACTTGGTCTATCGCGATCGAACCGGCGAAACCTATCGCGTCCGATACAACCCGGCGCACCGCTGGTTCTACGTGCCCGAGATGCGCGCCGACGAGGCAATCTTGATCAAGTGTTATGATTCTGCAGAAGACGGCAGAGCACGGTTTACCGCCCATTCGGCTTTCGAAGACCCGACCACTCCTGCCGATGTGTTGCCGCGCGAGAGCATCGAGCTGAGGACTCTGATCTTCCACACAGCCTGATCCGGGGTGCCGTTGCCGCCCCCCTTGCTCCTGCCTTCTCTCCCGAGCGGAGAGAAGGACGGGAGAGGCTCTGTGGGGCTAATCGCGGCGGTAGGGGTAGCAGCGGCCTCGCTCAAGCGCGAGACCGAAATGCTGGCCGAGCGCCCGGATACTGTCGGCGTAGTCTACGTATGGGTCGGCATTTGCCATGCCGACGATGATCGGCCGGAAGCTCCGGTCGTCGTGTCCGCCCGGCGGGAGCATCGCGGTGACCAGCGGATTGCCTTCGTCGTCGCGCAACGTCAGGAACAGCGGCATCTCGCGCTGAATATGCGCTTTGAGGCCAATCTCCTGCTCAAAATTAACCTTGGATAACGGTTGGAAGGTCTGGGTCGCCTTCTCCTGCTCCTTGCGAAAGAACTTCTCGACGGCGTGGCGCATCACGTCTGATTCACTAGCAGCTTCGGCTTCGGTCTCGATCCGGAACCAAGTGTTCCCGCCTGGGGCATCGCAAACGTATTTCATGCATCCTCCACCAACATTCCATACGATGAGCGGGGTCGCAAACCCTCAGGGGCAGGCGCTGTATTATCAGCGGAGGACAACTTGCCGGCAAGGCCAAGTCCGTCCGCGTCCGCATCGCCTATTATAGCATCAATTTTTCGCGTGTGTTGCTCAACGGTGAGGTTTTTTGGCGAGCGTTATGTCAAGGGTGGGTTTCAAGATGGGCCCCCTTCGGGCCGACGCATGGGCGCCGGGTCATCTGCCGGATGGGGATCGGTCCATTCTCGCCACAGCGAGATCAATGCGGCCATGATCGCCGGGCCGAGAAACAGCCCCAAGATCCCAAAGGTTTCCAATCCGCCAAGGATGCCGAGCAGTACCCACAGAAACGGCAGGCGGATCGCTCCGCCGATCAGAACC
>DATNKF010000610.1:0-2670 GCA_035603555.1 Allostellaceae bacterium | reverse complement strand
GCGATGCTGCTGTCGAACCGCAAGGCGGTGGACGAGGATTTGCGCAAGACGATCGACGCGAAGAGCGAGGAATGGGGGATCGTCGTCAAGTCGGTCGAGATCCGCGACGTCACGATCCCGGCGGCATTGCAGGATGCGATGAGCCGGGAGGCGCAAGCCCAGCGCGAACGCCAGGCTCGGGTCATCCTGGGTGCCGCCGAGGCGGAGATCGCCCACAGCTTTGCCGAGGCGGCCCGCAGCTACGCCGACAACCCCGTGGCCTTGCACCTGCGCGGCATGAACATGCTCTATGAGAGCGTCAAGGAGCGCGGCAGCACGATCATCGTGCCGAGCAGTGCCGTCGACAGCATGAACCTCGGCGGCCTCGCCGGCATCACCTCGCTCGCCAAGAGGGAGGAGGCCAATCCGCCCGATGAGCCGGGGTCCGCAGACGGTTGAACAACGCCAAGACCGTTCTCCCTCGCCCCGCCTTGCGGGGAGAGGGCCGGGGTGAGGGGCTCTCTTCCGATTGAACGCCGCCACGCCTGCCAGCCGCGAGGTGCTGCCCCTCACCCGGGAGCCGCGCTTAAGCGCGGCTCCCGACCTCTCCCCGCAAGCGGGGCGAGGCGATTGGCGGATGGCAACGCTCATAACTACGGCGATGGCGGGGCCATCAGCCGCGCGGCGAGCGCCGTCATCACCAAGGAGAGCCCGAAAAAGATCATATTGATCCCGACGAGAAGACCGATTGCCCAAGCCGCCGAGCTCGGCCAGCCCTGCCAGATCAGATAAGCGAGCAACAGGTCGATGATGCCGCTGAACAGCACCCAGACCCAGCTCGTGAGGTGATCGCGGTGTTGCACGGCGACCACGATCGCCGCGATGCCTTCGAGGATGAAGAACGCGACCAGCACCATCGTCAGGGTCAGCACCCCGGCAAGCGGGCGGGCGACCAATATCAAGCCGAGCAGAACCGCCAAGAGCGCGCTGAGCATCGACCAGCCGAAACCGGGCATCTGCCGCGCATGCCACACCGAGACGGCGCGAAAAATCCCGGCGATCAGAAACAGCCAGCCGACTAAGATCTCGACCGCCAGGGTGGCGATGTTGGGCATGGCGACCGCGAGCAGCCCGAACACCATCAACAAAATGCCTTGCGCGAGAACGAGTTTCCAATGCGCATGGATCGTCGCCGCGATCTGGCGCCGGAAGCCTTCGATGTCGGGTTGAGTGCTCATAAGGCCGCCGCCGAATAGTTGAGAGCCCCAGTGTCCGCCTCGTGACAGCGCCGGTCAATTACCTCGCGGGCGCCGGCAAAGTCCAAAGGCTTCGAGCGTCGCCGAGAAATTGCCGATTTCGCGGAGCATAGTCCGACCAGAGCCGGCGCCTGCGACGGCACGTGGCGGCTATTCTCGCCAGGGTCTATTCTACCGGAGGAGGAAGGTTTGCTGCTGATTCGCAGTATTTTGCAAAAACACGATTCGCGAATGAAACCCACAGTTGGAGCTCGGGTGGGATTGTGAGTCGACGCGGGTCAGGCCACGCGGCCGAGGAAGTCGAGGCAGCCCTGCAGAATGTAGGCGGCGGCGACGCGGTCGATGATTTGGGCGCGGCGCTTCCTGGTCATGTCGTGGGCGATCATCTCGCGGGTGACGGCGGCGGTCGACAGCCGCTCGTCCCAAAAGGCGATCGGCAGGTCGCGCAAAGCCAGCAGGTTGCGCGCGAATTGGCGCACCGACTGGGTGCGCGGGCCATCCACCCCGGCGAGGGTCAATGGCAGGCCGACGACCAGCCCGCCGACGCCGCGGACGTCGACGATGGCGGAAAGCCGCGCCATATCTTCGCTGAAGCGGCGGCGGCGGATCGTCTCGAGCGGCGTGGCGATGACCCGGCGGGTGTCCGACAGGGCGAGGCCGATCGTCTTGGTGCCGACGTCGAGCCCCATCAGCCGCATCCCGGCCGGCACCGCCTCGCGCAATTCCATGGGGTCGTTTAGGATCATGATTGATGATAACCCGGAGACGATGAGATCATGGCGCTCGACAAGGCCGCCGTGGCGCATATCGCCAGCCTGGCACGCATCAGGCTCAGCGAGGCCGAGCTTGAGCCGTTGGCGGGCGAGCTGTCGCAAATCCTCGATTGGGTGGAGCAGCTGAACGAGGTCGACACCACCGGGGTGCCGCCAATGGCGAGTGCTGCGGCGGCGAGCCTGCCGATGCGCGAGGATGTGGTGACCGATGGCGGCCGGCGCGACGACATCCTCGGCAACGCCCCGCGCCCGGCGCACGGCTTTTTCACCGTCCCGAAGGTTGTTGAGTGAGCGACCGCTCGCTGCTGGCGCTCAACCTCGCCGAGGCACGCGCCGGGCTCACCCGCAAGGCGTTCTCGGCGCGTGAGCTCGCAGCGGCCTACAATGATGCGGTCGCCGCGGCCGAGCGGCTCAACGCCTATATCACGCCAACACCCGAGCGCGCTCTGGCGATGGCCGACGCCGCCGACGAGCGGCTGGCGCGCGGCGAGGCCTTGCCGCTCGACGGCATTCCGATCGCAGTCAAAGACCTCTTCTGCACCAAGGGCATCCTGACCACCGCCGGGTCGCACATCCTCGACGGGTTTCTTCCGCCCTACGAATCGACGGTAACCGACAAGCTGTGGCGTGCGGGTGCGGTCATGCTCGGCAAGGCCAATCTC
>DATNKF010000609.1:0-2392 GCA_035603555.1 Allostellaceae bacterium | reverse complement strand
CGCGCGCAGGATCAGAAAATCGCCGACCGCCTGGGGCACGCGAATTCCGGCAGCAAAGGTGTGCGCGTTCGCCCAGCGCGGCGCGTGCTCGGCGCCCTCCTCCCAAGCCTTGACCATCGGCGCGCAACCGGCCGCCTGCACTACCACCATGCGCGGCCGCTTTGGCCCGATCCAGCCGATTGCCTCGAGCTCGGCAAAAGCCTTCCACATGCCGATAATGCCGGTGCCGCCGCCGGTCGGGTAGAAGATCACATCGGGCAATTGCCAACCGAGCTGCTCGGCGAGCTCGATGCCCATCGTCTTTTTGCCCTCGATGCGATAGGGCTCCCGCAAGGTCGAGCAGTTGAACCAGCCGACTTCACGCTCGCCTTCGGCAACCAGCTTGCCGCAGTCGTCGATCAGCCCGTCGACGAGGAACACCGCCGCACCCTGCATCGCGATCTCGCGGACATTGACCGCCGGGGTATCGTCGGGGCAGAAGACGTAGGCCTTGATACCGGCCCGCGCGCAATAGGCCGCCATTGCCGCTCCGGCATTGCCGTTGGTCGGCATCGCCATCGCGCCGACCCCGAGCTCCTTGGCCATCGAGACCGCCATTACCAGGCCGCGCGCCTTGAACGAGCCGGTTGGCAATCGGCCTTCGTCCTTGACCAGGATCTCGCCGCCCTTGGCCAGGCGAGTCAGCGGGATCAGCGGCGTTACGACCTCGCCGAGCGAGACCACGTTCTCCGGCCGGCGCACCGGCAAAAGCTCGCGATACCGCCACAGTGTCTGCGGCCGGGCAGCGAGCGCCTCGCGCGGGAGAGCGCGCCGCACCCCGTCGAGATCATAGCGCACCAGCAGCGGCCGCCCGGCCTTGGAGAAATTGTGCAGTGTATCGGCCGGGTAGCGCTCGCCGGTCAGGCTGCACTCGAGATGCGTGACAAAGGTTGGCAGATCACCGCCCGTCCAGTGGTCGTCGGCCATCGGCTCCTCTCAGCCTGCCGAGTTTTCGTGAGCCTATCGCAGGATACCGGCGATGTCGAAGCCCGCGCTCCAGGTTGGACCCGGGCGGGGCGATGGGCTATAGCCATTTCCAAGATCGTCGCGGGAGGGAACGATGCGGGCTACGGGGGGAACGGCCGGACAGCTGGCGTTCGTCAGGAGCTTCACCGGCTACCAATGGCTGATCTTCTTTGTCGTCTGGGCCGGCTGGTCGCTCGACGCTACCGATTTCGGCCTGTTCTCGCTGGTGCTGCGCCCGGCATTGACCGAGCTCCTGGGCGGGCAGCCAACGGTTGCCGAGATCGGCTGGGTCGGCGGGCTCATCAGCACGATCGGGCTGCTCGGGTGGTCGGTCGGCGGTTTCGTGTTCGGCATCGTCGCCGACTATATCGGCCGGGTGCGCACCCTGGCGCTCAGCATCCTGATCTACAGCGTCTTCACCGGGCTGCAGGGGCTCGCGCAATCGCCGGTCGATCTTGCGATCTATCGCTTCTTTGCCGGGGTCGGCACCGGGGCCGAGATCATCGTCGGCATCCCGCTGGTGGCCGAAGCCTTCGCCGAGGTCCATCGCGCCAAGATTCTCGGCGTCATGATGACCGGCGGGGCCATGGGGAGCATCATCGGCGGCCAGGTCTATGCGCTGATCGGCGGCTATGGCTGGCGCTACGTGTTCTTCGCCGGCATCGCCCCGGCCCTGCTGCTGTTGCTGATTCGCCGCAGCATGGTCGAGCCCGAGCATTTCCAGGCGGTGCGCGAGCGGCGCCGCGCATTGGCCGCGCAAGCCCGCGCCGCCACCGCTGAGGACCGGGAATTCCTGCGCTTTCTGCCGCTGCAATTATTCAACAAAGAGCTGCGCTTCAACACGCTCGTCGGCCTGCTCTTTGCGCTCGGCACATTGCTCGCGATCTGGACGACGGTGATTTGGCTGCCGACGATCCAAAACCTGATGCTGGAGAAGGAAGGCATCACGGGTGCCGCGGTTGCCCCGATCATTGGCCGCAACATGATGCTGTGGGGTATCGGCGGCATCTTCGGCTATGCGTGCTTCGGGTTTATCGCCGATCTGATCGGGCGGCGGCCGACAATCGTCTTCTATAACGTCGGGACTTTGGTCCTCGGCCTGACCCTGTTCCTCGCCGTCGACAATATGGCGCCCTATCCGTATCTGCTCCTCCTCTACGGGTTCTTTGTCCTCGGCGTCTTCTCGGGTCACGCCGTCTATATTCCCGAGCTGTTCCCGACCCATGTGCGGGCGACCGCGGTGTCGTTCTGCAACGGCGGTGCGCGCATCATCACCAGCTTTGGGCCGCTGGTGGCGGGCCTTTTGGCGGCGCCGTTCGGCGGAAACTTCAACAAGCCTGCGGCACTGATGACCTGCTTTGCGCTGCTGAGCATCTACGCAATGTAT
>DATNKF010000608.1:0-2280 GCA_035603555.1 Allostellaceae bacterium | reverse complement strand
CGGCGGCAGCATCATCAGATGACGGCGGACGAAGTGCAGCCCATCATAGCCTATCCGCTCGGCAACCGAGGGGCTCGCCGCCAGGCTCAACATAAGGCCGAACCCGACCAGCATGCCAAGAGCGGTGAGGCTCCAGCGGTCGACCGTCCACCACCAGCGCGCGATCGGCCTTTGGTCGATGCGGGCAAAGTTCATCCGGTTCGATGCTCGCGGCGCCCGGTGGGAGATTTGCGGTCCGGCGTGGCAGATGACTCCTCAAGCCCGTGGGCGAACCTTGTGACGTAGTGATTAGGCCACAAAATGTACCGTAAGCGGCTATACTTCCTTACTTGTACGGCGCCGCTGCTAATCATCGCACGCTTCACCGTAATTTGAGCGTGGCCAGTCCGGCGATTGCCAGAATCCAAGCGATGATCCAGAAGCGAATGACGATCGTTGCCTCTTCCCAGCCCTTTTGCTCGAAATGATGGTGCAGCGGCGCCATGCGGAAGACCCGTCGTCCGGTAATTCTGAAGCTTGCGACCTGAACGATCACCGAAACCGCCTCGAGAACGAACAAACCGCCGACGATCGCCAGCACCAGCTCATGCTTGGTGATGACGCTGATCGTTCCAAGGGCAGCGCCGATCGACAGCGAGCCGGTGTCGCCCATGAAGACCATTGCCGGCGGTGCATTAAACCAGAGAAAGCCGAGGCTCGCCCCGACCATCGCTCCGCAGAACACCGTGAGCTCGCCCGCACCGGTTACGTGATGGATTTGCAAGTAGTTGGCGAAGATGGCATTGCCGGCGAGATAGGCGATGAAGGCAAAGCAGCCGGCGGCGATCATCGAGGGCACGATGGCGAGGCCATCCAGTCCATCGGTCAGATTGACCGCGTTTGAGGCCCCGGCGATTACCAAGGCGCCAAACGGCACGAAGAACCACCCCAGCTCGATCAGCACGTTCTTGAAAAAGGGCACGGCAAGAGCCTGCGCCAGCCCCGCTGGCGTCACCCAGGTGATGGCGACGCAGGCAACGGCGCTGAGCACGATCTCCAGGCCGAGCTTGCTTCGAGCGGAGAGCCCGCGGTGTGAATTCCGGTGAAGCTTTCTGTAATCATCGAAAAACCCGATCAGCCCGAAGCCGACGGTGACCAGCAGCACGATCCACACATAGGCGTTCGTGAGATCCGCCCACAGCAAGGTCGATATCGTCAACGCCAACAGGATCAGGAACCCGCCCATTGTCGGGGTTCCCTTTTTGCGCTCGATATGTCCGTTAGGGCCATCGGGGCGAATCGGCTGGCCATTGGCCTGCTTCGATCGCAGCCAAGCAATAAGGTGCGGACCAAGAAGAAAGCTGATCAACAGCGCAGTGACCGCCGCCCCCCCCGATCGGAAGGTGATGTAGCGGAAGAGGTTGAAAGCCTGAAACTGATCCGCGAAAGGAAAAAACAGCGGGTAGAGCATTCGATCATGTCTCTGGCCGCGCCGATTCCGCACGCAGCCGCTCGACGATGCGGCCAAGCCCAACGCCGCGGGAGCCCTTCACCGTCACGACATCGCCGGACCGCAAAAAGCACAGCAGTCCAGGCATGGCCGCATCGGCGGTGGGCCACAAGCCGCCCCGCATCGCCTTCGGCAGCGCGTCGTAGAGCACCCCCACTGCTTCCCCGACGAGAAAGGCGCGGTCGACCTTAGCTGCGGCGAGCGGCTCGGCCAGTTCGCGATGGAGGCGTTCGCTTGCCGCCCCAAGCTCCAGCATGTCGCCGAGCACAGCCACCCGCCTCCCGCCGTCGGCTGGTGGCGTCGCGCCGAGCACGGCGAGGGCGGCATCGACCGCTGCCGGGCTCGCATTGTAGCTCTCGTCGATCAGGGTCAACGTGCCGCCCCGCCAGGAGAGTTCGGAGCGGCGCCCGCGCCCTGGCAACGCCTCCAGCTCCACCAGCGCCTCGGCAGCGCGGCGGGGGTCTGCACCAGCTGCCGCAACCGCGGCAAGTACAGCGAGAGAGTTCATTGCCCAGTGCCGGCCCGGGACCGGCAGAGCGAAGCGCAAAACGGCGCCGGGAAGAGCGGCCTCGATTGTCGAGCCGCCCGGTCCAAGTACACAATCGAGGAGCCGGACCGTCGCCTCCGGATGGGTTCCAAAGCCGATTACGTCGGCCGCGCCGGCGCGCATGGCCGCCGCCGAGAGCCGGTCGAAATGCGGATTATCGCGGTTGAGCACGGCGATGCCGCCGGGTTCGAGCCCGAGAAATATTTCGGCCTTCGCATCGGCAATCGCCTCGAGCGATGAAAAA
>DATNKF010000607.1:0-3748 GCA_035603555.1 Allostellaceae bacterium | reverse complement strand
CGGACGATCGGCGAGTAATCGGCCGTCGAGGGCGGGTAGCTCTTGTCGTACACAACTTGCAGGCCCAGAGACTTGGCGGTGTCGCGGGCGCCCTCCGAGGCGTTCTTCGGATATTCCGCATCGGCGGCCACAATCGCCAAGGTCTTGGGCTTTGGCTCCTTCGCCATCGCGACTTTGAAAAACGGGTCGGAGAAGGCGTGCTTGGGGTCGGGTCCGGTGGGCAGCATCGAAAAGTATTTCGGGTAATGAAACTCGCTGTTGACCGCCAGCCCAAATAGCCCAAGGAGGAGGCGGTCCTTCTGAATCGCGATCGGCATCGCCGGCGCGATCATGTTCGTGCCATAGCCGGAGACGATGACGTCGACCTTGTCGACATCGAGCAGCTTGGTATAGATCCCCGGCACCGTCGGCGGATTGGTCTGGTCGTCGTAATAGACGAGCTTGACCGGCCGGCCCAAGAGACCCCCCTTGCCGTTGACATCGTCCTGCCAGATCTGCATGGCGAGCAACGCGGTCTTGCCGGCGGCGGCGAGCCCGCCCGTCAGCGCCATGCCGAAGCCGATCGTGATCGGCTCCGCCGCCCGAACTGAGGTTCCAGCAAGGACGCACATTGCTAATGCCGTCGCTGCCGCCGCCGAGAAATGGCGCAACCGGTATTGCCTCTGGCTTTCCTCGATCATCGCTCCCTCCCTGGCATCGGCCTGCTGTGCACCCTTAACAGACCGGCCCGATGCTGCTCTAATACGGTCGCGCGCGATCGAACACAACCGGGGGGAACGAGCCATGCCGCGCTTGCCGACATGCGCCGGGGACGGGCGCGCCCATATGGCGCCCGCCGGCTAGCGCAGGTGGTTTCGCTCGACCTCGCGATCAACGCGGTGGTCGCGGGGCTCCTGCTCGGCGGCTTCTATGCCGCGGTGACGATCGGCGTGACGATCTCCTTCGGCATGCTCGATATCGTCAACATCGCCCACCCGGCCTTCATCATGCTCGGGTCATTTGTCGCCTACATCATCAATTCAAGTTTTGGCGTCGATCCGATCCTGATTGGCGTTGTGCTGGCGCCGGCTTTCTTTATCGCTGGGATGGGAGTCTATCAAATCTACTATTACGCCTTCGAGCAACGCGGCGAAGAATCGATCCAGGGCCTCGCCTTCTTTTTCGGTCTTCTGTTCGTCGGCGAGGTGGGATTGATCCTCGTCTTCGGCGTCGACTACCGCTTTGTCGAAGCCCCCTATATCGGCCCGAGCCTGCATGTCGGCTTTGTCGACCTACCGCTGCGGATGCTGATCCCGTGCCTGGTCTCGCTCTTGATGCTCGTCGTGCTCGACGTCTTTTTCGGCCGCACTTTCATTGGCCGCGCCATCTTGGCGGTGTCGCAGGATCGGCTGGCGTTGCAGCTGATGGCCGTCAATCCGAGCCGGGTCAAGCGGATCGCCTTTGGCATCTCGATCGCGACGACGTCAGTTGCCGGCGCTCTCCTGATCATCATCCAGCCAGTCGAGCCGTCGATCGGCCGCGACTATATCGGGCGGATCTTCGCGATCTGCGTGCTCGGCGGGATGACGAGCTTTCCCGGGATGCTCGCCGGCGCGATGCTGATCGGTATCGTCGAAAGCATCACCGCGACCTTCTATGGGCCGTCCTGGGCACCGGCAGTGGCCTTCGGCTTTCTGCTGCTGACGTTGGCGGTGCGTCCCGCCGGGATCCTGGGCCGCTGATTATGCGCGCTCACGACCTTATTAGTCCCTCGCCCGCATCGTGGGATTTGCCCTCTCCGCCCGCCCGCGGGGGGAGAGGGAGGGGACCCATCGCCAGAGCGATGGGGAGGGTAAGGTGGACGGCGCCGCAGCGTTGTGCTGGAGCTCCCCCACCTCACCCCGACCCTCTCCGCCCCCAGGGGCGGAGAGGGAGAATAGGGAGCCCTGCGGGCTGGGTCCCTCCCTCTCCCGCGGTGCGGGAGAGGGGCTGTGGGCGCTGAGACGATGGGCGCCGCGAGATTCTGGCTCGTCTCGTTCATTGTCGCCGCCGCGTTCCTGGTGCTGACGCGCTGGCTGTTCACCAACGAGTATTTCTTCTTCGCCGGCTATGTCGTGCTGCAATACATCGTGCTGGCAACGGCGTGGAACATTCTTGGCGGCTATACCGGTTATACCAATTTCGGGGTCGGTGCCTTCTTTGCCGTCGGCGCCTACAGCTCGGTCGTGCTCCACAAGCTCACCTCGCTGCCGGTGCCGGTCATGATCCTGGTGGGCGGGGTCATGTCCGGGATCCTCGGCTTCGGCATGGGCTATCTCACCTTGCGGCTGAAGGGCGTCTTCTTTGCGATCGCCACCCTGGCTTTCGCGATCGTTGCGCAGACCTTTATCGTCAACTGGGATTTTGTCGGCGGGTCGCGCGGCATCTATGTCATCCGGCCGCAGCAATCGCCAATCTACGGCAGCTACATCCAATACCTCTATTCGCTGATGCTGGCCCTGACCTGGATCTCGGTGGCGATCGCGCGAACCATCGAGCGCTCCACACTCGGGCTCGGCTTCAATGCGATCCGGGACGACGAGCAGGCGGCCGAGGCCGGAGGTGTCCCGACATTGCGCCTGAAGCTTGTCTCGACGACGTTAAGCGGCGCGTTGATGGGCATGTCCGGCGCCCCGCTTCCTTATTACGTCACTTATCTCGACCCGACCTCCGCCTTTAATCTGTCCTATGCCGTCAACAGTGTCGCAATGCCGATGATCGGCGGCATGACCAGCTGGGTCGGCCCGATCATCGGCGCTGTGCTGCTCGGTACCATTCAACAGCTCGCAACAGTGACGATCTCTTCCGCACTCAACCTCTTGATCGTCGGTGTGCTGCTGATCCTCTTTGTCGTCATTGCCCCCAATGGCATCGTCGGGCTAGTGCAAAGCCGCCGGCGCGCGCGGCTCAGCTGATGGCCCAGCCGATCCTCGAAGTCAGTGGGCTCGGCAAGCGCTTTGGCGGGTTCGTGGCGCTCGAAGGCATCGACATTGCGGTCGAGACCGGCGAGCGGCTCGGGCTCATCGGACCCAACGGCTCGGGGAAGAGCACGCTCGTCAACTGCCTGTGCGGCGCGTTGCACCACGACAGCGGCGGCATCCTCTTTGACGGGCGCCGGATCGACGGCCTGCCCGCGTACCAGCGCACGCGGCTGGGGCTGGCGCGCAGCTTTCAGCTCCCCAAGCCGTTCCGCAGCCTCAGCCTCCTCGACAATCTGCGCATCCCGCTTCTCTACACGGTCAATGCCCGGCACGGCGCGCGGCTTTCGAGTGCAGCGATCGGCGAGCGTTGCCGGGCACTCCTGGCCGATGTCGGGCTCGCCGAGAAGGCGCAACGCCTGCCGCGCGATCTGACCCAAGTCGAGATGCGCAAGCTCGAACTCGCTCGCGCCGTCGCCAGCGCGCCGCGCCTGCTGTTCGCCGACGAGACGATGGCCGGCCTCTCGCCGTCGGAGATCGAGGAGATCCTGGCGGTGCTGTTCCGCCTCAACGAGGCCGGCATCACGATCGTCTTGATCGAGCACATCATGCGCGCGGTCATGAGCTTCTCGACACGGCTCGTCGTGCTGGTTGCGGGCCAGAAAATCGCCGACGGGGCGCCGCAGGAGGCGATCCGCAATCCCGAGGTCGAGAGGGCCTATCTTGGCGAGTAGCCTCACCCTCACCGGCATCGATGCCGGCTACGGCTCGGTGCGGGTGCTCGACGACGTCAGCCTGTCGGTAGCATCGGG
>DATNKF010000606.1:0-4395 GCA_035603555.1 Allostellaceae bacterium | reverse complement strand
CCGGAAACGCCTGTCGCTTCGGAAGCCAATGAAACGCAGTCCTCGCTGGCCGCACCGGCGGAATGGCCGCAGCAGCAGTTCCTCGTCGATTTCGGCTCACGGAGAGCACTAGCGGGCAACAAGCCCACAAAACCGGCGCGTTCCTAACACAGCTCGGCGCTTCCGTGCAACCGGCAGGACTTTGCGAACGCAGGCGTTCAGCCGATTTACCGCCCGGCCGCCTGAGGTTTGGCATCCGGCGCGTCCGCACGCTCGGAAGGGCCCTTGTAGGCGATGCGCCAGATCGTCCCGCCGGTGTCGTCGGCGACCAGCAGCGAGCCGTCCTTGGCAATCGCGAGTGCCGCGGGGCGGCCCCAGACTTCGGCGCGCTGCTCGCCCGAAGCCCAAAAACCGGTCGCAAAATTCTCGTAATAGCCCTCGGGACGACCGTCCTTGAACGGGACGCGCACAACCTTGTAGCCGGTCGGTATCGAGCGGTTCCACGAGCCCTTTAGCGCGACGAAGAGGCTGCCCTTGTACTCCGCAGGGAACTGGTCGGCCTCGTAGAAGACGAGGTCAAGCAGCGACGAATGCGCGGTGAACAAGAAATCGGGCGTGATCGTCGCCTCGACCTTGTCGGGGGCGAGGTTGGCAAAACCAGGCTGCGGGTGCTTGCCGATATAGGCATAGGGCCAGCCGTAAAACCCGCCCTGCTGCACCCGAGTCAGATAATCAGAGGGCAGATTGTCGCCGAGCCCGTCGCGCTCCTGCACCAATGCCCACAGCTCGCCGGTCTGCGGATGGAAGGCGAGTGCGGTCGCGTTGCGCATGCCGGTCGCAACGGTTGTCTGATTGGAACCATCGGCGTCAAAGCGCTGGATCGTCGCCTTGGGCTCGGGCTCGACCCCGAGGTTGCCCGACGAGCCGACGCCGACATAGAGGCCGCCGGTTTTCGGGTCGATCGCCAGATGGCGGTTCTGATGGCCAACGGTGATGCCGAAGACGCCCTTTTTGGTCAGCATCTCCGCCCCATAGGCGCCGGGCACCGGCTTGCGCTGATCGGGCGGCACCTGGTCGACGCGCTGCGGCGGCACCGGACGGCCGGCGCGGAGGGCCCCGACGTTGTGCGGCACGCGCCAGATGCCGTCCTGGTCGGCGACAAGGAGGCCATCGTCTCGCCAGGCCAGACCGTAGGGCCGGTTGAGGTCCTCGACATGGCGATTGATCCATTTGGCGCGGCCCTCACCATCGTCGCGCAGCAAAGTCAGATAGCCGGCACTCTGTTCGGCGACCAGCACGTCGCCGTTGGGCAGCACGAGCAGGCGCCGCGGATTGATGAGCCCGGTGGCGAACGGCGTCGCGGTGAACCCCGGCGGAACCTGCGGGACCTGCCCGTCATAGGGCACGATCAGCGACCGGTTGGTCACCACCGGTGGGGTCTTTGGCGCCGGCAGGTTGGCGGGATCGATCTGGAAGCGCCGGCCGATCTCGTGCTCGGCCGCAAAATTCTGCGCCAGCTCGTCCTTCGGAGCCGGAGCCTGGTCCGCGGCGGCGGACGAAAGCGCAAACGCGCCCGCCGCGAGCGCGGCCAGTGCGACGAGACCTATGCCAGAGTTTTTCGTCATGGCTGCATCCTCCCACAAGCCCGCGAGAGTCAGCGCGCGACCCGATCGCGACAGCGCTCGACGGGCATCGACCCGGCCGATCCTATCAGCGGAATGCGCCCTTCGCTAAGGTTTACGCCCGGATCACTCGAACGTGACGGCTGCTACTAGGCTGTGAGGCTAGGGCGACACCGGCATACCGCAGACCAGACGAGCGGTGACAGTCGCATCGCGCGAACGCGCGCGACAGCGCGGTCACTAGCTCCAGGGGCAATGTCGGGGCCGTGGAGGAAGCCGTTGCCCAGGCTTTCCAGCCCGGCGAGCGCGGCCTATTTGGCGACCGGCTGGGCGAGCCCGGCAAGCACAGGTTATCCGGCAGCATCAGGGTGCGCGGCCTCGGTCAAGGCCACGCACTCGGCCACGATTATCTGCCGCCAACGATCGTCAATATCGTGCCAATCGACCAGATCGACCCTGTAGGGCAGGTCGCTGTCGCTAAATGCCTCGCTCAGGCTGGCGATTTCATCGAGCGTCAGCCGCCGGCCGGCATCGATCGCCAAGTCCAGATCGGAATAGCGCCGCGCCCTACGGGTCGCCCGCGAGCCGAATACCCATGCCTTGATGTTATGCGGCAAATGAGCACCAAGGATATTCAGCACCAGCCGCCTGTGATCTGCCGGGAGATCGATATGCACGGATCGGGTCATGCGAGCCGTCGTTGCAGTTCGGCGTAGAGGTACTCGGCTTCATCCAGGAATACCGGAATCGTGGCGGCGACCTGCGAAGCAACCTTGTTATCGTAAGTATGGCTCGTGCGGGCGCGCATCTCGCGAAAGCGCCGCCAAGCCGGCCAATCACCCCGCAGCAAGGCCCGAGCATTGGCGGTCCGGATCAAATCCGCAAAGGGCATACGCTCGATTTCGTCGGGAGAAGCCGCGGTTTCCTTGAGATACCGTTTCAGCACCTTGTGGCAGAGTTCGTAGGTGAACTCGAAGCGCTGTATCAACCCGTCGCGAAGCTGCTCGTCCTTCGGTTCGCGCTCGTAACGGGAAAGCCCCTCGCGAAGGCGGCGCACAGCATTGCCGAGCGAGGTAGTGTCGAGCATCATTGCGCGCTCTTGCCCAGCGTCGACCGCACCCATTGCCTTGCCGAGCTTTTCGGATCACGCCTCAAAGAGAGTCTCCCGTCAGCATTCGATATTCGCCTGGAGATAGTTGACCTCCAGAGCCCTGCCGTGAAGCCGTACCCCAAAGCCGTGTAACGCGCCAGAATCTCGACAAGCACGCGCACGACACGCGAGGGTGGGTAGAACTGGCCGCCTTCGTCCCGTAGGCACTGGCGAATAGCGAGAGCAAATACTCATAGACGCGGCCGAGGGTGTCCTTGGCCCGGGCGGCGGGGCCGCCGAGCACGATATCAATGACCAGGTTGATCAGGCGGCCGAGGTGTTGTTTGTCCGCGCATGCTCCCTTCCTGATCCGCTTCTTTATAGGTCCGCAGTGAACCGCGCGTAAATCGCTCGAAGCATGTTTTTACCCCGACTCTCACCACCGGGGTTCAAAACTCGGGCTGCCGTATGCCGCGCTTCACCCGGCATGCTTGCGCAAAAGATAATATGTATCTTGATATTTGATGACGCTCGAATATAGTAATCGCGATGGCGGCTACGCAGGGGGCGGGTCCTTCCCACTGCTTCGGATCACTGGCCGAACATAAAACGAACTTTTCGCTGCTGACTCGCTGCAGGAGCAGCGGGCGGGAGGACCGGCCCGCCTTGCCGGCGAGGAAATTTGCGTCCGTCGGCCGAGAACCGCGGCGCGGTGGAAGCTGGTCGCGTAACAGCCCCGGCGTCTTTGCGAGGAGCAGAGCGACGAAGCAATCTCGGTCGCGCGGGGCTCGCCAGCCCTAGATTGCTTCGCCGCGGGTCACGCCCGCGGGTCGCAATGACGCTCTGGGAGGTACGCTACAAAAAGCTGTAGGGATCGATGTCGACCTGGATGCGGGCGGAGCCGGCGATGCGGACGCGCGAGAGCCAATCGCGCAATACCGCCTGGAGCCGCACCTCGCGCGAGGCCTTGACGAGAAACCGCTGGCGGTGGCGGCCCCGCAGTACGGCGAGCGGCGCTGGGGCCGGGCCGAGCACCGTGACCCCGGGGAGGTGCGGGGCGGCACGGGAGAGCGCGCGGGCGGTGAAGTCGCAGGTTTCGATATCGGCGGCGCTGACGATCAGCGCCGCCAGCCGGCCAAAGGGCGGCAGCCCGGCATGGCGCCGCGCCGCCGCTTCGGCTTCGAGAAACCGGTCGCGGTCGCCCGAGGCGAGCGCCTGCATCACCGGCTGGTCGGGCATGAAGGTTTGGATCAGGACCCGCCCCTTGTGCTCAGCACGGCCGGCACGGCCGCCGACCTGATGCAGAAGCTGATAGGTCCGCTCGGCGGCGCGCAGGTCGCCCCCCGTCAGACCGAGATCGGCATCAACGACGCCGACGAGGGTCAGCATCGGAAAATGGTGGCCCTTGGCGACGATCTGGGTTCCGATCAGCACGTCGTAGCGCCTCTCGGTCATCGCTTGGGCGAGTTGGGCTGCGGCGCGCGGCCCGGACAACAGGTCGCTGACCATCAGTGCCGCGCGGGCGGCCGGAAAGCGCGCCGTCACTTCCTCGAGCAGGCGTTCGACGCCCGGCCCGCACGGGACGAGAGCGCCGGCGGCGAGGCATTCCGGGCAGAAAGGCGGCACCGCCTCGGCGTGCCCGCAATGGTGGCACAAGAGCCGCCGGGTAAAGCGGTGCTCGACGAGCCAGGCCGTGCAGCTCGG
>DATNKF010000605.1:0-3096 GCA_035603555.1 Allostellaceae bacterium | reverse complement strand
TCTATCAAAACTTGATTCGATAATTTGCGGACGGGCCCTTAGACGATCGTATCTGCTGGAACGAGACGCCGGGTGACAGCGAAGAGGCGATTATGTTCGTCACGATGCCAACAAGGTCGGATATATCGATGCCAACAAGGTCGGATATATCAAAGCGAATATCGTCGACGCGCCGTCGGATGCGGTATGCTAGCGACCGGTGCTGCTCGACGCTTCTGAGTGAGGGCGTATTTGGGGATGACTGCGACCCGCTGTTTGCTGCAATTCTCGCCGCTGGGTGAAATCCTGGCCATGCGAGCTAATTTTTAGTGACGGCGGCCGCGATGGACACCGCGCAACGGATAGTCTCGTTCCTGCCCTCCGCCACCGAGATGATTTGCGCCTTGGGCCTGGTCGACCAGCTGGCGGGTATCACGCATGAATGCGATTTCCCGCCGGAAGCCAGGAAGAAACCGATCGTTGTACGCTCCGCCCTGGCGATCGACACGATGGGCCAGTCGGAGATCGATGCTGCGGTCGCGGAGCGGCTCGGCCAGGGCCTCAGCCTATACCAGGTCGATGAAAGGCTGCTGCAGGGCATTGCCCCGGACCTGATTGTCACCCAGGACCTCTGTCAGGTCTGCGCGCCTTCGGGGAACGAAGTAGCTCAGGTATTGGGCTCGCTCCCTGCCAAGCCGAAGATCCTCTGGTTGACGCCAAAGTCGCTCGAACAAATCTTCGAGAATTTACGGGAGCTCGGCGCAGCGACGGACCGGCTGCAGCAAGCGGAAGAAATAATCGCCGATGGCCGAGATCGGCTGAAAAGGATCGCCGCGCAAGCCTCTCGGCTAACGGCTCGTCCCCGCGTCTTCTGCATGGAATGGATCGATCCGGTCTACTGTTCCGGGCATTGGGTTCCCGAGATGGTGGGGATCGCGGGCGGCATCGACGAGCTCGGGCGAACGGGCGCGGACTCCGTTCGCATCCCTTGGAGTGCCGTGCTCCATTGGGCGCCAGAGGTTCTGATCGTCATGCCCTGCGGTTGCGAATTGGCAAAGGCCGCCGAGCAAGCTCGACAGCTGTTCGGCTATGCGGGCGCGTCCGAGCTTCCGGCGGTCAGAAACGGCCGCGTGTACGCGGTGGATGCAAACTCCTACTTCGCTCGTCCGGGACCCAGGGTCGTCGAGGGGACCGAGCTTCTCGCTCATCTCCTTCACCCCTCGGTCTTCGAGTGGCGCGGACCATCGGACGCTTTTCTCAGACTGCAAGACGATCCGGCCCCGGATCGCCGGAGCCTTCATTCCCTCGCCTCCGCCTTGAACACCTGATCGAGCTTTCGAGACCCTTCAGACGGAACGGCGAGCACGGGACTGGGCGGCGTCCTCGGGATTGATCAAGCCGGAGCGGACCGGTACCGTTGCCGCAGCCACTTCCGCCGACGGGAGATCTCGAAATGCCGGACGATGTTCGCCACCCAGTGATCGACAAGTCGCGCCTGCCGAGCCGGCATGTCACCGTCGGCCCCGAGCGGGCGCCGCATCGCGCCTTTCTCTACTCGATGGGCCTGACCGAGGCGCAGATCGCCCAGCCGCTGGTCGGCGTGGCGACAACCTGGAACGAGGCCGCACCCTGCAACATCGCGCTGGCGCGCCAGGCGCAGGTCGTCAAGAAGGGTGTCGCTGCCTCGGGCGGCACGCCGCGCGAGTTCACCACGATCACGGTAACCGACGGGATCGCGATGGGGCATGCCGGAATGAAGGCGTCCCTGATCAGCCGCGAAATCATCGCCGACTCGGTCGAGCTGACGATGCGCGGTCATTGCTACGACGCGCTGGTCGGCCTCGCTGGCTGTGATAAGTCGCTACCCGGGATGATGATGGCAATGGTTCGGCTCAACGTCCCGTCGGTCTTCATGTATGGCGGCTCGATCTTGCCTGGGCGGTTCCGCGGCCACGACGTGACGATCGGCGACGTCTACGAGTGGGTCGGCAAGCACAGCATCAACGACGCCACCGACGAAGACCTGCACGAGCTCGAATGCGTCGCTTGCCCCTCGTCGGGCTCCTGCGGCGGGCTGTTCACCGCCAACACCATGGCTTGCGTCTCTGAGGCGATCGGCCTCGCACTGCCTGGTTCGGCCGGCGCACCGGCGCCCTACGACTCGCGCGACGCCTATGCCGAGGCCTCTGGCCAGAGGGTCATGGAATTGGTTCGGCTCAAGCTGCGCCCGCGCGATATCGTCACCCGCAAATCCCTGGAGAATGCCGCGACGGTGGTAGCGGCAGCCGGCGGCTCGACCAATTCCGGCCTCCACCTGCCGGCGATTGCCAACGAGGCGGGGATCGATTTCGACCTGCACGAAGTCGGCAAGATCTTCGCCCGCACGCCGTATATCGGCAACCTCAAGCCGGGCGGCCAATACGTGATGAAGGACCTGTTCGACATTGGCGGCGTGCCGGTGCTGATGAAGACGCTGCTCGACGGCGGTTATCTGCACGGCGACTGCATCACCGTCACCGGCAAGACCATTGCCGAGAATCTCAAGGGGGTCGTCTTCCCCGAGCAGCAGAATGTGATCCGGCCGACCTCGAACCCGTTCACGCCGACCGGCGGCGTTGTCGTGCTCAGGGGCAACCTTGCGCCGCAAGGGGCGATCGTCAAGGTAGCCGGCATGGAGCGGCTCAAATTCACCGGCCCGGCGCGTTGCTTCGATTGCGAAGAGGACGCGTTCGCTGCGGTGCAAAAACGCGACTACACGATCGGCGACGTGATTATCATCCGCTACGAGGGGCCAAAGGGCGGGCCCGGCATGCGCGAGATGCTATCGACGACCGGCGCGCTGGTCGGTCAGGGGGTCGGCGAGACGGTGGCGTTGATCACCGATGGGCGTTTCTCGGGCGCCTCGCACGGGTTCTGCATCGGTCATGTCGGACCGGAGGCCGCGGTCGGCGGGCCGATTGCCTTGCTGCGCGACGGCGACATGATCACCATCGACGCCGTTGCCGGCACCATCGACGCGGCACTCAGCGACGCCGAGTGGGCCGAGCGCCGCCGCGCCTGGTCGCCGCGGCGGCACGACTATCAGTCGGGGACCCTGTGGAAATACGCGCAGACCGT
>DATNKF010000604.1:0-3264 GCA_035603555.1 Allostellaceae bacterium | reverse complement strand
ACGTCATGCTGGTGCGGCCGCTGGCGCGCCGCACGCTGATAACCGGAGTGCTGGTCGTCGGCTTCGCGCTGGCCACCGGCTGGCTGGCCAAGATCGTGCCTTCGGGCTTTCTGCCCGAAGAAGATCAGGGCGCCTTTTTTGCGGAGATGCAGCTCCCGGACGCCGCATCGCTGAACCGCACGAATACAGTAGTGGCGCAGGTCGAGAAGATGATCCAGGAACGACCCTGGACCCAGAGCCTGCTGACCGTCAGCGGCTATAGCCTGCTCGACGGTCTCGCCCTGCCTAACAAAGCCATCGCCATCGTTGGGCTGAAGCCCTTCGACGAGAGAACGGCCAAGTCACTCTCGGTGTTCTCGGCACTGACCGAGCTCAATCTGGCGTTCCGGCAGATGGCGGCGGCGAACGTCATCGCCTTCAACCTGCCGCCGATCTCCGGGCTCGGCAACGCCGCCGGTTTCGAATTCCAGCTGCAGAGCCTGGCCGGTGCAACACCGGAGGAGATCGCGGCCGTAGCAGACGGGCTCGTCATTGCCGCCAATCAGAACCCGGCGCTCGCCCGTGTCTACACGACCTATGGGGCAGAGACGCCGCAGGTCTATTTAAAATTGGACCGCGAGCGCGCGGAGACCTTGGGGGTCTCGATTGGCGACATATTCAGCGCATTGCAGACCACTATGGGCGGCACCTACGTCAACGACTTCAACCGCTTTGGCCGGACCTGGCAGGTCAAGGTTCAGGCGGATGCGAGCGACCGAAAGAATGTCGGGGACATCTTTCGGGTGCGCGTCCGCACTGCGCAGGGCGATCTCGTGCCACTGCGCGCCGTCGCCGATGTCGAGCTGATCACCGCCCCGTCATCGATCGTCCGCTACAATAATCTGCGCTCGGTCTCGATCAATGGCGGGCCGGCTCCCGGCTACTCGTCAGGCGAGGCGATCGCGGCGATGGAGGCCGTCGCCGCCGCCACCTTGCCGCAGGGGTTTTCCTACGAATGGACCGGCACGGCGCTGCAGGAGAAGGCGGCAGCGGGACAAACCGGCTCGATCCTCGGGCTCGCCATCGTATTCGCCTACCTCTTTCTCGTCGGGCTCTACGAGAGCTGGACGATACCGGTTGCTGCCTTGCTGTCCGTTGTGGTCGGTCTGTTCGGGGCGATGGCAGCGCTGCAGCTCTTCGGTCTCGACAACAACATCTACGCCCAGATCGGCATTGTCGTTCTGATCGCGCTCGCCGCCAAGAATGCTATCCTGATCATCGAGTTCGCGATGGAACAGCGGCGGCAGGGCCGGGAGATCGTCGCCGCCGCAATCGAGGCGGCCCGGCTGCGGTTCCGCGCGGTGATGATGACGTCCTTTGCTTTCATCGCGGGTCTGGTGCCGCTGGTCATAGCGTCAGGGGCTGGGGCGGCGACGATCCGTGCGGTCGGGACCGCGGTCTTTGGCGGAATGGTCGCCGCGAGCTTTCTCGGGATTTTCGTGATCCCGGGCCTCTACGTGCTGTTGCAGACTCTCAGGGAGCGGATCAAGGGCTTGTCGAAGCCCGCAACACCGGTAGTACCTGAGCACGCGGTGCCCGAGAAGGCCGCCGAATGAGATTCTGGGGGTCTTGCAATCGGCTGCGACCGCATTCCGGCATCATGGTATGATTTCGGCTCTTATAAGAGGAACCCACATGAGATTTGCGATTGCCACCATTGCCGCCGCCGTCCTGGCGCTGGCTGTACCGGCGGTTGCCGAGATCTCCGGCGATGTGGTCAAGCTCGGGGTTCTGAACGATATGTCCAGCCTCTACGCCGACATCAGCGGCCCGGGGTCGGTCGAGGCGGCGCGAATGGCGATCGCCGATTTTGGCGGCGTCGTAAACGGCAAGAAGATCGAGCTGATCAGCGCCGATCACCAGAACAAGCCCGATGTCGGCTCGGCGATCGCCAACCAGTGGTTCGACAATGACGGGGTCGATGCGATCGTCGATGTCCCGACCTCGAGCGTCGCGCTCGCCGTCCAGCAGATCGCGCGCACCAAGGGAAAGGTGTTCCTGATCTCGGGCGCGGCATCGTCCGACCTCACCGGCAAAGCCTGCTCGCCGACTTCGGTGCATTGGACCTACGACACCGTGGCGCTGGCAAACGGCACCGGCAGTGCCGTCGTCAAGGCCGGCGGCGACACGTGGTTCTTCCTGACCGCCGACTACGCCTTTGGCCACGCCCTCGAACGCGACACGGCCAAAGTGGTCGAAGCGAACGGCGGCAAGGTCCTCGGCAAGGTTCGGGCACCGCTCAACACGTCGGATTTCTCTTCCTTTCTGCTGCAGGCGCAAGCCTCCAAGGCCAAGATCATCGGTCTCGCCAACGCCGGCGGCGACACGATCAACTCGATCAAGCAGGCGGGCGAGTTCGGCGTCGTTGAGGGGGGCCAGAAGCTCGCCGGGCTGCTCGTCTTCATCACCGACATCCATAGCCTCGGCCTACCGGCGGCGCACGGACTGCAGCTGACCGAAGCGTTTTATTGGGATCAGAATGACCAAACCCGCGCCTGGTCGAAGCGCTTTTTCGATAAGATGAAGCGCCAGCCCTCGATGGTGCAGGCCGGGGTCTATGGCGCCGTCACGCATTATCTGAGTGCAATCAAGGCGACGGGCAGCGACGACGGACTGACCGTCGTCAAGCAGATGAAGGACACCCCGGTCAACGACTTCATGACCAAGAACGGCAAGATCCGGGAGGACGGGAGATTGGTCCGCGACATGTACCTGTTCGAGGTCAAGGCGCCGTCGGAATCGAAGGGGGCGTGGGATTATTACAAGCAGATCGCCGTAATCCCGGGGGAGGAAGCCTTCAAATTGCCCGGCCCCAACGAGTGCCCGCTGGTCAAGGGGTGAAATGAGGAGCAGCCCCTCACCCACCCAGCCCGCAGGGCTGGGCGGGTGAGGGTCGCCCATGTTCGAATTCATCCACTTGTCAATCCCGCCGGCGCCGGCGTTGTTCGCTCAGCTTCTGGTCGGACTGATCAACGGCGCCTTCTACGCGATGCTGAGCCTCGGTCTAGCGGTGATCTTCGGGCTGCTCAACATCATCAACTTCGCCCACGGCGCGCAATACATGCTTGGCGCATTCTGCGCGTGGTTTCTGTTGAATGCGCTGGGGCTCGGTTATTGGCCGGCATTGGTGCTGGCGCCGCTGATCGTCGGCCTGGTGGGGATCGCTATCGAGCGCCTCCTTCTGCGCCACATCTACCGGCTCGACCCCCTCTACGGGCTGCTGCT
>DATNKF010000603.1:0-15828 GCA_035603555.1 Allostellaceae bacterium | reverse complement strand
CCTGCACCCGGCTGACGCGGGCGCAACACGACAGTATCGTCTTTGGCGTTCGCGAACTGCCGCCGCGCGAGTGCCTCAAGCCGTCGGCGATGCTGCTAACCCCGTGGCGGATTCGCGCCGCGTCAGTGAATTGACATATTCGGAATAATATGCTAATTTAGCATTGAATTCTGAGCGTGTCGACGATCGGATATGCGCATGGCAATACTGAATGCCGAGAGCGGTCGAGTTTGGGCCGATGGTCACCCGAGGCGAAACCAAAGGTTGTTGGCCCGCCTGAATCCTGCCTGCATTTTCAGGCGGGGGAGATTATCTCTCGCGCCAGACGCGAAAGGAACGGGCGGCTGGGGGAGCGGCAGGCGTTGCTGATCCCTAGAACGCCTTCGCGGTGGTTCCGGTGAGCATGTCGGCCTTGCGGTTCAGCGCCGCGATGAGGCCGTCGATACCTTGGCTCCTCAAGATAGCGGCGAATTCCGAACGACGGGTCGCCACCTCGCTGATCGCACCATCGAGGTAGATATCGGCGATCAGCCATGCCTCGCCATTGCGGCGCATCAGATAGTCGACCTTGACCGGCTCGCCATTGGCTTTGATGATCTGGCTGCGGACCATGACGCCGGCAGCAGCAGGCTGCTCGTCGGTCACCTGCAGCTTTTGGCCGTCATAGCTGTCGAAGCGTTCGGCGTAAATCGCCGAAATGTAGCGCCCGTAGCTCTCCGCCATCTGCTGGCGTTGCGCGTCGCTCAGCGCGCCCCAGGATGAGCCGACCGACAGTCGGGCCATTGTGGCAATATCGAAGCTCCGGCGAATGACCGGCTCCAGCTGCACGAAACGCCCGCTTTGGCCGAGAATGTGGCCGTTTTTCATCGTGTTGAGCAATGTGTCGTACAGACCCTTGACTGTGTCGCTTCCGGTCGCCGGCATAGCGAGGACTGGCTCAGCGAGCGCGACCAATGCCAGCGCGGCGGCAAATCCGGCCGATCTGAAAGCTGGCATCCGCAATACGGTTCGCTCGCGCATGGGTAGATCTCCCCGGTCCCTGTTGCCTGCGGTGCCGTCGCCATCGCCGGCGCCCAATACCGGCCTAAGGTCTTAAGATCTCGTTGATAGGCCCCGTCTAGGTGTTCCCATCCCTGCGTCTTTCAAGCGCATGGCAGAGCTGCGATGAACTCATCGTGATGCGATGACCGGTGGCCTTGACATTTGGCATTGGGAGCACCCGGAGAGCCTGCCCGCACCGGCCAATAATCTGCCGGTGGCGATCGGGATCGTTGCATCCGGTCGCTCGCGGGGCACCTATAATGCGGGAGTGCGGTCTAGCGCTGGGTGCGTGATGACCACCTTCAGCTCAGGCGGGCGGAAATGAAGATTAAAGGAGGCTGTCGTGGAGAAAAAACAGCAGATTCACTTCTGGTACGTGATCGCTGCGGTGCTCTTGATGCTGTTCATTCAAAGTCTTTATCTGCAGAGCACCAAGCTGACGCCGATTCCTTACAGCCGTTTCGAGGCCCTGCTCGACGCCAACAAGGTCAACGAGGTCGCGATAACCCAGAATCAGATCCAGGGCACCTTGAAGGAGGCGGAGCCTGATGGCCTCAAGGACTTTGTCACGACGCGGGTTCAGCCGCCCGAACTCGCCGAAAACCTGACCAAGCACGGGGTCACCTATAGCGGGGTCGTCGAGAGCCATTGGATCGCCGATCTGCTCTCCTGGATCCTGCCGGCGGTCTTCTTCGTCGGCATCTGGATGTTCGCGATCCGGCGAATGGGGCAAGGCGGGCTCGGCGGGCTGATGACGATCGGCAAGAGCCGCGCCAAGATCTATGTCGAGAAGGAGACCAAGGTCACCTTCGCCGATGTCGCCGGCGTCGACGAGGCCAAGGACGAGCTGGTCGAGATCGTCAATTTTCTGAAGGAGCCCAAGACCTATGGGCGGCTCGGCGGCCGTGCGCCGAAGGGGGTGCTGCTGGTCGGCCCGCCGGGGACCGGCAAGACATTGCTCGCCCGCGCCGTCGCCGGCGAGGCCGGGGTGCCGTTCTTCTCGATCTCCGGCGCGGAATTCGTCGAGATGTTCGTCGGTGTCGGCGCGGCACGGGTGCGCGACCTCTTCGAACAGGCGCGCCAGCACGCGCCGGCGATCATCTTCATCGATGAGCTCGACGCGCTCGGCCGCGCCCGTGGCGCCTATGTCGGCGGTGGGCATGACGAGAAGGAGCAGACCTTGAACCAGCTCCTGGCCGAGCTCGACGGCTTTGATCCGACGAGCGGTCTGGTCCTGCTCGGCGCGACCAACCGACCCGAGATCCTGGATCCGGCGCTGTTGCGCGCCGGCCGCTTCGACCGGCAGATCCTGGTCGACCGGCCGGACAAGCGGGGACGCGAGCAGATCCTGGCGGTTCATTTGAGGAAGGCCAAGCTCGCGGTGGATGTGAACCCGGAGCAGATCGCGGCGCTGACCCCGGGCTTCACCGGTGCGGATCTGGCGAACCTTGTCAACGAGGCGACCCTGCTCGCCACCCGGCGCAACGCCGATTCGGTCACGATGTCCGACTTCACCAACGCGATCGAGCGGATGGTCGCCGGGCTGGAGAAGCGCAATCGGCTGCTCAACCCGCTCGAACGACGTGTCGTTGCCTACCACGAGCTTGGTCATGCGATGGTAGCGCTGGCCCTGCCGGGCACCGACACCGTGCACAAGGTGTCGATCATTCCGCATGGCGTCGGCGCGCTCGGCTACACGATCCAACGGCCGATCGAGGATCGGTACTTGATGACCCGCGCCGAACTCGAGCACAAGATGGCGGGGTTGCTCGGCGGCCGCGCCGCAGAGCAGCTCGTTTTCGCCGAGATCTCGACGGGTGCGGCGGACGACCTCGCCAAAGCCACCGACATCGCCCGCGCCATGGTGCTGCGTTACGGCATGAGCGAGGCGCTCGGCAACGTTGCCTACGACCGCGACCGCACGCCGTTCCTCCAGCCGAACTACCCGGTGCCGCAGGAGCGCAACTACAGCGAAGAAACAGCCAATGCCGTGGACGGTGCGGTGCGGAGGTTTGTCGACCACGCCTTCGAACAGGCCTCGGCGATACTACGGCGCAACCGCAGCCTGCTCGACCGCACCGCCTCAGCGCTGCTCGAGACCGAGACGCTGAGCGAGCCGGAGATCGAGCGAGTCAAGCAGGAGATCGTCGCGGTTCCAGCACTGCCGTCCTTCTCCGACAAGCCCGAGGTCGCGGCGACCGCTTCGGCATCGTGAGGAATGGCACTCTCAGAACAAGACGCCCACCTCGAGCAAGCCGCGGGTCTGTGTCCTGTTTGTGCCACTCGGGCCGAACACGAGTCCGGGTGTCGTGCTGGTGGTTCCGACGTGGGAAATCTCCGCACGGGCGAAGAAGATCTTGTATTGATAAGTGGGTGTAAAGGTTATCGACCACGCATTGCTGCCGGGGCCGAACAACAGATTGGGCGCGCCATTGGCCGCCTTGCCCGTCGTGCCGATGTACTCGAAGCGAACCGGTAAGCTCACACCCGACAGCAGCGTATCATCGCCAAAGCTGTAGTTTGCCAATATCGCGCCGCCAAACGTCGATGCCGCGGTCAGTGCGCCGATCGAGGGCTGGGTGGGGACGTAGGTATGCTGAAAGTAGGGGGTAATCGTCCATGGCGCAGAATTGTATGTATAGATCAAGTTGAAGATTCTTTCGTTATTCTGAAACAACGGAACCGCAGTCGTCTGAAAAAACGGGGTCGTGGTCGTCACTTTCGCCGTCTGCGAGAAATTCCCGCCAGCGGCGATAACGAAGCTGTTGGCGGGGTCCAAAGTATAGGTCGCCGAGCCCGAGAGCCAAGTGTAACGATTCGAGTAAAAACCGTCATTCCATGACCCAGCAACAGCCATAGGCCCGATGGTATAGCCAAGCTGGCCGCCGCGACTCACTATGGGTTCCTGGGCCCACAGGAGACCGCGCTCGATGTTCATGTTCTGGAACGTAAAGGCATATTCGGCGCCGATCAAAGTCGGCAGCTTGCCGCCCTCGATGTAAAAATCGTCGGTCGGTGCGACCTTCGCGTATGCCACTGGCACGGGCCCGAAAAAGTCGCCCGTCGTCGTCGCGGTACTAAAATAAGGCGCGCCGAGGGCGGGAAACGTGTATGCTCCAACGTTGATAAAATATTGGAATATCCCCTCGGTTTTTTGCAGAAACACATGGCCGTTGCTCAAACTCGCCAGTGAATGCTGCTGATCGGGAAACTTGTTGTTCTGCCACAGTCCGAGACCACTGACCGCGCCGGTCACAAAGACGGGGCCGACTGGCCCGGCGTCGAAGCTCATCGGGTTCGGGTTTGCTGCGAGCGGGCCGGTCATCGCCGGCGTCGTCATCGCCGTGGGTGCCGCAGGCTGTTCCTCGGCACGAAACGGCTCCTCGGCCTTTTCCTGAGCCGGTGCGACAGAGCCGCCGAGAATGAGAGATGCCCAAGCGACGGCGCCGGTGATGATGCTTTTCTTCAACCTGTTCATTTCGGAGAGCCTTTCGAAGCACCGTTCGAGATCAAAAGGACAACGCACCGGACCGGGCATTCCGGCTATCGATGGGCTACCGGTTGCACCCTGAAGCAAGCGGCATACCATCGACAAACCAGCCGGTTGCGCGCCAGTCTACTAGTTCTCGTGCCCATCGCCAATCGGTGTATTTGTCAACCCGCGCCTTAACGTCGGGGTAGGGCTGGACCAAGATTGCGTCCGTCGCTTTGCTCCCTCCTCTTTCCGATCAGGATCGAGGAGCGTCAATCCGAATTCGCGCCTCGGTTAATTTCTAGCCTGCCCAAAAAGGCTGCGGGTTGCTCAGTTTTGATTTATAATTAGGCATTCTAAGCCGAAGCCGTCGCGTCGAAATCCTCAGGCAAAAGACGGGGTGGGGCGCGTCCGGCAGCGCTCCCCACCCATCACCAGAGCAATTTCTACCGAGCCGTCAGCTATTCGGCGGCCTCACCCATGGAAATCGCGTACGCGGTCTCGCCGTGAACCGCGTCGTCGCCGACCGCCAGCTGCGCTTCACTCATGCGCAGCGGAACGAAGATCGAGATCACCTTGAGGATGATGAATGTGGCGATTGCGTTGTAGATGATGATGAACAACGCGCCCTCGAGCTGGAGCAGGAGTTGGTTTCCCGTGTCGCCGTAGAGCAAGCCGGTAACGCTGACGCCGGGCGCTTCTTTGTCGGTGCCGATGTACTCGAGCATGTCCGGGTTGGCTAGGACGCCGACGAGCAGACCACCGCACAGGCCGGCAATCCCATGCGTGGAGAACACGCCCAGCGTATCGTCGACCCTCCGCATGAAGCCGGCCCTCTGGAGCTTATTCATCGATGCCCACGGAATGATGCCGGCAACGATGCCGATGATGATGGCGCCCCAGCCATTGACGAAACCAGCGGCGGGAGTGATAGCCACCAAGCCCGCGATCATGCCGTTGACCGCGCCGATGATCGACGGCTTGCCATAGGCCATTTTGTCCATCAGCGTCCAGACGAGAAGGGCTACCGCGGTGGCCGTGTTGGTGTTGAGCACGGCCGCACCCGCATCATGGTTGGCGAAATAAGGATCGCCGCCGTTGAAGCCGTTCCAACCAAGCCATAAGATGCCCGCACCGATCAAGGTGACCAGCAGGCTGTTGGGCGGGAAATTCTCGCGATCCGCCAGGAGGCGCGGCCCGACCACGGCGGCGGCGACGAATCCGGATGTGCCGGCGGCGAGATGGATGACGTAGCCGCCGGAAAAGTCCTGTACGCCCAACTGTGAGAGCCAGCCGCCGCCCCACAGGCTGAACGCTCCGACCGTGTAGACCAGGGTCATCCATACCGGGCAGAAGACCACCCACGCCGCGAAGTTCATGCGGCCGAGCACCGAGCCCCCGAGAATGATCACCGTGATCGCAGCGAACACGAACTGGAAGAATATCAGGGTAGCCATCGGGAAGGTCAGTTCCGGCATGCCGGCCGCCGCTGCCGGAATCACCGCCTGGCCCGTTGTGAATGAGGCGGAGGTCGCCAACGCCGGTTTGCCGAGGAACGGAAACCACTGCTCTCCGAACGCCATATTGTAGTCGAATAGAACCCACACGACCAACACCGAGGCGAAGGCGTAGAAGCACATAAAGGCAGAATTGATCGCCCATTTCTGCTTGACATACCCGGCGTAGAGAACCGCCAATCCAGGAATGCTTTGCAGACCGACGAAAGTCGCAGCCGCTAACTGCCATGCATTGTTGCCGGAATCGAGCCACTTGGGTGATGGTACGAGCATTATTTGTCCCCTATCTTTTCTGTCGTGATGGAGCGCACAACTCGCGGTGTCCAAAACGTGGGGTTGAATAAATACACACAACAAACGGGCGAGGCAAGAGCCATGCCAGTCGCATAGCCCCTGCGAATCGCCCGCAAACTGGGCTTGTTGGGAACTCAAGTTTGAAGCTGACGAATTCAAAAACGAGTAGAGCCTAAAAATTAGGCAAACGATAATCGCCATTTTTGCGTGATTCCGCGGCTCCGATTTTTATGTGATTCCGATGTGCGGCTTGTTTTGATGTCGGTATGGGTCGGCACAAGGCGATGTGGGCGCAACCATGTTACGCAACCGCGTTCTAGCCGCAGGAATAGCAAGCCTGGCAGCAAGTTTTGCCGTTCCGACGATCGACGGGGACGCGCAGGAGAGCGAAACCGCGATCACCTGTACCAATCCGGTGAGCGGCACGACATGGCAGATTATGATCGATTTCGGTAAAGCCACCGTCGATTCCAATCGGGCCAAGATTACCGGGGCCGAGATTTCGTGGTTCGATCCCAGGGACGGTGGCAATTACACGCTCGACCGCAAATCTGGCGATCTCAGGGCAAGTGTCGCGTCGAGCACCGGGGGCTATTTTCGACATGGTCGTTGCAGTCCCGAGAAATCGCGGTGACGGCGTGAAGCCGCGCCAGCGCAGCGGCGCTCGCGTCGGCACCTCGCAACGATCGAAGCCTCGGAATCGGTGCGATGGCGACGGTTGAGACCGGAGTACGGGCAAGCGTCGGCTTCGCCTCGAAGACCGGGCCGCGCAAGGCCAACGAGGATTTCGCCGGTGCCCTGTCAGGCGCTGAGCTGCCCGAACCGCGCCAGGAGGTGATCGCTGCGATCGCCGACGGCATCGGCGGCGCGAAGGGCGGCCGCATTGCGGCCGAGACCGCGGTACGCGGCTTCCTGGACGGATTTTGCGATCTGCCCGAGACTATGGAGGTGCAACGAGCGGGCGGCAGGATCGTCAGTGCGCTCAACGGCTGGATCAATGCAATGGGCCGCCAAGACCCCAAGCTCGCCGGAATGGGTTGCACGTTAACGGCGCTGGTGCTGCGCGGCCGCATCGCCCATCTGCTGCATGTCGGGGATACGCGCGCCTACCGCTTGAGCGGCGACCGCCTAACTTGCTTGACGACCGACCATGTGCGCCAGGATGGCGGGAGGCGCTCGCACACGCTCAACCGCGCGCTGGGAGTCGAGGCGGAAGTGCGCCTTGACTACGCCACTCAACCGGTGGCGCTGCACGACCGTTTCCTTTTGTGCAGCGACGGCGTGCACGGGTTCGTGACAGAACAGAGCATTGCCGACATCTTGCGCGAACGCTCCGCTCCCGAAGATACCGCGGGCGCGTTGGTTGCGACCGCGCTCCAATCCGGCAGCACCGACAACTGCACCGCCTTGGTTCTGGACGTGGTCGGCCTGCCGACGGCCGGATCGGCCGACATTAGCGCCGCCATCCTGCAGCTCCCGGTGATCCCGGCGCCGCTTCGCGGCGAGACGATCGATGGATTTGTCCTGAAAGCGCTGATCTCCGAGGGCCGATACAGCCGACTATTCGCCGCGGAGGACGAAATCGAGGGTGGCAACGTCGCCCTGAAATTCCCCAAGCCGCAGATCGCCAGCGTCGACGCCTACCGCGCGGCATTCGTCCGTGAGGCTTGGGTCGGCGCGCAGGTGCATAATCCCTCCGTCGGACGCGTCATCGAACTGCCGCCGGGACGCCAGACCTGCCTGTACACGGTCATGCCGCTCTATCAGGGCGAGCTCCTGGAAACGCGGCTCTCGCGCAATCCGGCGCTGGGGTTGGAGGAAGGACGGAACATCGCCGTCAAGCTGGCCCGCGCGGTGGCGGCGCTGCATCGCGCGGGCATCATCCATCGCGACATCAAGCCGGACAACGTGATCCTCGGAGGCAGCGGATCGCTGAAGCTGATCGATCTCGGGGTCGTTCGCGTACCTGGCCTGGAGAATTTCTCACCCGATGCGATTCCTGGAACCCAGGCCTACATGGCGCCCGAGATGTTCGAGGGCGAATCTGGCAACGAGGCGACCGACATTTACGCTCTGGGCGTCACGATGTATCGCGCTTTCACGGGCGAATTCCCGTACGGCAACCTCAACGCCACCAGCCCGCCGCGTCGCAACCGGCCGAAGGACTTTTCCGCGCTGCGACCGGATCTTCCAGCCTGGCTCCAGTCAACGCTCGCGCGCGCGATCGCAGTCGATCCAGCGAAGCGCTTTCACGACATGACCGAGTTCGCTTTCGAGATGGAGGCCGGACCGGCACGCGCCCCGACCGCAAGTCCCCGGCCACGCACACTCTACGAGCGCGCCCCGCTCCAAGTCTGGCAAGGCTTGGCCGCTCTGCTGGCGCTTGCTCTCCTGGTGTCGTTACTGGTGCATTAAGCCTTCGCGCCTCGGCATCAGAGCCTGATCAAGGCGAGGAAGGCGGACTCTTCCTCGCACAGACCCAGTGATGCCGGTCCACCGCAACGCCATAAGAAATAAATACTGCCTAAATTTCTATCATTCATCAATATTTCCCATGGATGGCGCGAGATACCGGGCTGCAATCAACGTTTAAGTTGATTGGGACCGGCTCAGGCTCTACATTAGCCGGCTCGTTTTGCCGCACCCCCGACAAGCCGGTTTGCCCCGCGGGACGCCGGCCCAGGGGCGATTGGCACGATTCTTGGTTGAAAGGACAAAGGCGGCCGGACCCACATCGCGTACGGAGCCTACATGTTGGCGTCTCCGGGTCGGCGTTTTGGAGGGATGGAATCGATGGGTGTGTCTCTGCAACGAACCTTGCTTGCCGTGCCGGCCACGTTCCTGTGGACTGTCGCGGCGCTGGCCCAGCAGACGACGCCGGACGCCGCCGCGCCCGCCGCCGGCGCTGCTCCTGCTGCCAGCGCGCTCAATACCGGTGACACGGCATGGATGCTGACCTCCGTCGCACTCGTGCTGATGATGACCATCCCGGGTCTGGCACTATTCTACGGCGGCATGGTCCGCAAAATGAACGTGCTGGCGACGGTAATGCAGAGCTTTGCCGTGACCTGCCTCGTCACCGTATTGTGGACCGTCGTCACCTACAGCATGGCGTTCACGCCCGGCTCGCCGTTCATCGGCGGCTTCAGCCGGTTTTTGCTGTTCGGCATGACCCTCGACTCGGTCAACGATCTGGCCAAGACGATCCCGGAATCGGTCTATATGTGCTTCCAGATGACCTTTGCGATCATCACGCCCGCCCTGATCTGCGGCGCCTTCGCCGACCGCATGAAGTTTTCGGCATTGCTGTGGTTCATCGGATTATGGGCTGTCTTCGTTTATGCGCCGATCGCCCACTGGGTGTGGGGACCCGACGGGTTCCTCAATGATGCCGGCGTGCTCGATTTTGCCGGTGGAACCGTTGTGCACGTCAATTCCGGGGTTGCCGGTCTGATGGCTGCCTTGGTGATGGGCAAGCGGCGCGGCTTCGGCACAGAGCCGATGGCCCCGCACAATCTGGTGCTCAGCGTGATCGGCGCATCGCTTCTGTGGGTCGGCTGGTTTGGCTTCAACGCCGGCTCCGCCGTAGCGGCCAACGGCAATGCCGGCATGGCGATGGCGGTCACCCAAATCGCCACCGCAACGGCAGCGCTTGCCTGGATGTTCGCCGAGTGGATCGTCAAGGGGAAGCCGAGTGTGCTCGGCATCATCTCAGGCGCAGTCGCCGGATTGGTCGCGATCACCCCGGCATCGGGTTTTGTCGACCCGCGCGGCGCGCTGATCATCGGGATCGCCGCCGGCGTCGTCTGCTATTGGGGTACCACCGGGCTCAAGCACGCATTAGGCTATGACGACAGCCTCGACGTCTTCGGCGTGCATGGCGTCGGCGGGGCCGTCGGCGCCTTCCTGACCGGGGTGCTGGCCGTGGCCTGGGTGGGCGGCGAAGGCAAGAGCGGTCTAATCGACGGCAATCCGCATCAGGTGTTCACCCAGCTCTACGGCATCGCTGTCGTGGCGGCCTATGACGCGATCGCCTCGCTGATCCTGCTTAAGCTGGTGGATCTGACAATCGGCCTGCGTGTCGAGTCCGACATCGAGCGCGAGGGTCTCGACCTCGCGATTCACGGGGAGGCGGTGCAATGAGCGGCGTTTACGTCCTGCTTGCGATGCCCGAACGAACACACGATTTCAATCGAATGCGGCAAGGCCGCCTAACCCGAGCCGGCACCGAGCTCAACACCGGATGGTGAAGCCATGAAAAAGATCGAAGCAATCATCAAGCCCTTCAAGCTCGACGAGGTGAAGAACGCGCTGCACGAAGTCGGCGTCACCGGGATGACCGTCACCGAAGTGAAGGGCTTTGGGCGGCAGAAGGGTCACACCGAGGTTTATCGCGGCGCGGAGTACGTGATCGACTTCCTGCCCAAGATCAAGATCGAAGTGGTGCTCGACGACGCTCTCGTCGAGCGCGCCGTGCAGGCGGTCATGGATGCCGCCCGCACGGACAAGATCGGCGATGGCAAAATCTTCGTGGTCCCGGTCGAACAAGCCGTCCGCATTCGCACCGGCGAGCAAGGGCCCGACGCCGTTTGACATCGGGCTCAACTCTTAGCGCGACAGCCGGAACAGGCACACCCATATCCTGACCCGCGGTAGTGTCGGCGCGCCCCCGAGCTTCCGTTACACCGGCGTGCGATCTTCCTTGCGATGCGGCGCCCGCCCGGCTGCCGCATTGTTGTTTCCGTCGGATGCCGGCTGCGGTAATCAACATGTCGCTCCCGCTTTGCGAAGCGGGTCGCTCGTAATCGCCTTTACACGCCCTTAACGGCACGAGCCTGGGTTTCACCTCGAAATCTTATCGGCTGATCACTTTTATGAGAGGGCCCTACCGAGCGGGTAGGCCATCTATAGGAGTGGGAATGGCTGTTCAAGATTTCGCGAGAGGCCGGGCCGCCTGGCCGTCGCAGCCCCCGAGCCCGGCGAACCGCGCGATCGGATCCTCTCGGCAACCAAGGCCTTTGCGGATCGCAGTCGGGGTCGGCGAGACGCTCGTTGTACTGACGCTGATCGCCCTTGGTGTCCTGGCACTCCGATTCGCCCTTGTCCTGGCGCACGGCTTCATACACTGAAAAGGCCAACCGCGATGAGCCTGCGCCTGCGGATCTGCCGCGACACATGCGGAACCTGGAGCGTGCACGGATTGTCGCCACTGCCGGTGGCACATCTTCTCAGCCTGTCGGCTAGCCTCGACTATGCCCGTCGCGAATGCGCTGCGGCACCAGCGACCATCGAGCTGGTGATCGACGGATTTTACGCCGTCGTGCACCAGGAGGATGGCTGGCCGCGCCCGCCCCTTACTCTCAAAACCAGAGGGCCTCGGCCGGTGGATCGAGGAGCGAGGACGGGGGGCCGTGCGGTAGCCATGCGCTACAGCGATGCAACCTCGGTGGCGCGATCGCGGTCCTCCTGGTTCATCGAATGGCGCGCCTGGGCGATGCGGTCGATCGCCGCTCTCGCTTCCGGGTTTGCCGCCATGAAACGTTCGAAGTCGGTCTTTCTGAGCACGAGCAGCCGGCAATAGGTCAGAGCCGTTATATCCGCCTGCCGCAGCCGGCCGGAAAGCAAGGCCATTTCTCCGAAGAACTCGCCGCTGCCGAGCCGCACGGGTCCCGCTGGTAGCGCCACCTCGACCGCCCCCGATGCAATGAAGAAGACGGCGTCACCCCGATCCCCCTTGCGAATGATGCGCTCGTTCGGGACCGTGAAGCGCGGGCGCAGCAGCTTGGCCACGCGATCGAGCTGCCGTTCGTCGAGGCCTGACAAGATGTCGAGCCTTTCGATCAGGCGATGCGTGTTCAGTCCGATGTCGAAGCGCGGGGCTGGTTCGGCGGCGCCCGCGCCGGCAACGCCACGCTGCAGATCGTCGTGGAGTTCCTTCGGGATTAGCCCTTCCTCGAACAGCGACTGATATCGCACCACCTCTTGCCGCAAGGCCGATTGACGGAGAAAACGGATTTCCAGGGCCGCCACATAATCGGGATATTGGCGCCGCAGCGCGTCGAAGGCGTCGCCTACCCCTTCCCGTCGCCGCTCGATAATCTCGCCCGTGATCTCGGTGATGCGCTCGCCAAAGATCGGGCTCAGCCGGCGGTTGTTGAAGCCGGGGAGCCTGTCGACCAACAGCCCGGTGACCAAGAGCAGCTCGACGCGGTCTGCCAGGCGATCGGCGAGCAACCGCACGATCCGGAAATATCGGTAGAAGAAATAGGCGATACGGAACGCGACCGGAAACGAGAGCACCCGTTCGGCAGCTCTGCGGTATCCGACGCGTCCTTCGGCGCGCGCCCCCTCGATTAGGAGATCGGCATTCCGGAGCAACACTTGCACCGTGGCCGCAGAGGCGATCCGATCGGCGCGCGCCTCGAGGACAAGCACGCGTTCCTGGTTCGCCAGTGCGGCGAGAGCGACGGCCAACCGGTCTCGCTCGCTGAGTCCTTCTGCCGCATCGCGGGCGTTAGCGGCCGCAATCCAGGCTTGGTAGGGCTCGACGACCTGCTCGACGGCGCTTTCAGCAAGCGCATGGTCCTGCGCTGTGTCGCGAACCCAATCGCAAACCTCGGCATAGGAAAGTGCCAGCACCTGGTCGCGTAGGACCTGGTTTCGTGACGACAGTCGGCTCAGTCCGAGCAGATCGATCACGAAGCGCAAGGTCGTGCCATTGATGAAAAGCGTGAACAGCACCAGGCCGGTGGCGAGCACCGCGACGAAGCGCTTTACCTCCGGACTGAGTGCCGCGTTCTCGGTCGCCGCCAAAGCCAGTACTAGGGTCAGCGCCCCACGCAATCCGCCCCAGCTGATCGCCAGCTTGTATGCGGCGCTGATCGGCTGGCTGAGTTTGAGGTACTCGAGCGGCGGCATCAGCACGAACAACACCAGAATGCGCGCCGCGAATGCTGCCGCCACCAGGACGGCGACCAGCAGCAGGTCGTGAAGCCCGACATCGCCGAGCAGCCTCGGGACGAGGATCGAGGCGAGGATAAAGACCAAGGAACGCGCCCAAAACGCGATCTGGTCCCAGAGATCGGTCAGAAACGACCAGTTGTAGGGGGCGATGCGGGAACGGCCGAGCGCGCTGACGGCCAGTCCCGACCCCAACACTGCGACCACGCCAGAGACGTGGAAGAAGCGCTCGGCGGCGATAAAGACGCCATAGGCGAGCGCCAGGGTCAAGGTGGCTTCCGCGAGGCGGTCGTCGCGGACCCAGGGGATGACCCAGAGCAATGCCCTGCCGGCGAGCAATCCCAATAGCCCCCCGCCGATAAAGGACAGGAAGAATTCGCTCAGCCCCGAGCCGATGTCCGGCTCTCGTCCGCTGGCAATCATCCCGAGCAAGACGCCGAACAGGGAGATGGCGGCTGCATCGTTGAGCAGCGCTTCGCCCTCGACGAGGCGCATCAGGCGCGCCGGCGCGCCAACATCGCGAAAGATCGCGATCACCGCAGCGGGATCCGTGGTCGCGACGACGGCGCCGAGCAGCAGGCACACCACGAGCGGGACGCCGGCGAGCGGCCACAGCGCCAGACCGATCACGGCGGTCGTGATCAGGGTCGCGACGATGGCGAGGAGCAGGATCGGCGCCGCATCCTCCAATGTCCGCCGCACGTCGGTGACGATCCCAGCCTCGAACACCAGGAGCGGCAGGAAGACGTAGATGAACGTCTCGGAGCTGACCGGCAGCTCGGCAAAGATGTCGGCGAGGGGATCGGACCCGGCCGACCAACCGAGCTGAGATAGGATGGCGGGGAAGCCCCCCAATGCCACCCCGACCACCCCGAGGAGGACCGGTGGCGGCAGTTTCAGGCGAGCTGCGAGCGGTTGGCAAACGCCGATGACGACCAGCAACGCCGCGATAACGAGCAAAACGAAAGCGGTGTCGAACATCGGCGTCGAAGCGTGCTGGACCTGGGAATGCCTAGCGGCCCGGATGCCGCGCTGTTGTCGCGCATCCTATCGTGCGCCGGGTTGCCGGGACACCGATACCGGCAGACCCGGGCGGATTTTCGTCGTGGTGCGGTGATTGCGGGAGAGCGATCTACTTGGCGGCGGCACCCGCGGTCGGCTGCGGAGCGCGTGACTGCGACGGCCGCAGCCGCTTTTCGCCAAGGAACAGCAAGATCGGCGAGGCGATGAAGATCGACGAGGAGGTACCGATGACGATCCCGAAGATGATCGCAAGACCGAACCCGCGCATCACCTCACCGCCGATCAGGGCCAGCGGCAGGATCGACAGGACCACGGTCAGCGAGGTGGCGACCGTGCGGCCGAGCGTCTGATTGATGCTGAGATCGATCAACGGCCGCAGCGGCATGGTCCGGTACTTGCCGAGATTTTCCCTGATGCGGTCGTAAACGACAACCTTGTCGGTGACCGAGTAGCCGATCAGGGTCAACAGCGCCGCCACCGAATTCAGGTCGAACTCGATCTGTGTGACAGCGAAAAACCCGACCGTCTTGGTGATGTCCAGGATCAGGGTGGCGACACAGCCGACACCGAACTGCCACTCGAAGCGAAACCATATGTAGACGAGCACAGCGACGAGGGCGAGGCCGGTTGCGAGCAGGCCGTTGCGAAACAGCTCGCCACTGACCCTGGCGCCGACGACCTCGGTCCGCCGAATCTGCACGCCGGGCAGTGCCTCAGCTACTCGAGACGCGATCATTCGCTGCGCGTCCTGGAGGTTCGCCGTATTCGCGAAGCGGACCAGGACGTCTTGAGGCGAGCCGAACTCCTGCACTCTGAGGTCGCCGAAACCGAGCGGCGCGAAGGCTTCGCGGATCACGTCGACCTGGAGCGCTTGCGGCCCGCGCAGTTCGACAACCGCACCGCCCCGGAAATCGACCCCGAGATTGAGGCCAGGGTAGAAGAAGAGCACGACCGATAGGGTGCTCAGAATCGCTGATCCAATGACGCCGGCGAAACGACCGCGCATGAATTGGATGTTCGTATCATCGGGAACTAGGCGAACCGGTCGCAAGGTGCGCTCCTTCCAAACAAAACGGGCTCAGCGGTGGAGGCGTGGGTGGTGATCAAGCCTTTCCGCGCTGATGTCCGGCCATGGCACGCCCTTCGCCCAGGCCCTGGCCTTGATGATCAGGTAAGGCAGGATCACGAATAGGAAGGCCGCGACATAGAACAAGACAACGGCATCCTGGTCGACCCACGCATAGCCTTGATTGCACCACGAGACAGGCTCACCCCGGAGAAGGTGCCGCTGAATTGCCTCGGCCTCGCCGAGATTGCGGGCGCCTTTGAGCGAGTATGCATCGACGACCCAGGTCGACCCCGAACCGAGATTGAAGGCCGGATTCGCCGGGCCGTAATCGCCATGGAAGAGACAGACCATCGGAGTTCAGGTGGCTTATGAACCACCGCCGCATAAAAATTCGAGAGTGTGAGAGCGCGCGCTGCATAAGAAAGGCGTAAGGCGGTGGCCGGGGTCGATCG